>DASWJH010000018.1 GCA_036397255.1 Nitrospiria bacterium | reverse complement strand
CAGTACAATCACGGTGACGGTATTGGATGCCAATAGTAATCCTGTGCAAGGAGCGAGTGTGAGCTTGATTTCTTCGCGAGGTGTGACCGATACGATTACGCAGCCCGCCTCGGTAACCGATGCAGCGGGTCAGACCACCGGAACGGTTTCTTCTGTAACGGCTGGCAATGCGGTGATGAGTGCGGTGGCAGGGGGTGTTAATATCATACAAACCGCAACGGTCACGTTTACGGCAGGATCCATCGATGCGGGAACTTCCACGGTAGTGGCCAATCCGACCAGTGTGGTGGCGAATGGGAGCAGCAGCAGTACAATCACGGTGACGGTATTGGATGCCAATAGTAATCCTGTGCAAGGAGCGAGTGTGACCTTGATTTCTTCGCGAGGTGTGACCGATACAATTACGCAGCCTGCAGGG
The DNA here is from genome assembly GCA_036397255.1 of Nitrospiria bacterium. NCBI lineage: Bacteria > Pseudomonadati > Nitrospirota > Nitrospiria > Nitrospiria bacterium. Next base: position 68,907 of record DASWJH010000018.1, on the reverse strand, counting down.
GTGACGGATGCTAATGGTCAGACCACTGGAACAGTGGCCTCTTTGACTTTGGGAAATGCGGTCATTAGTGCCATTGCGGGAGGAACCGGTATTACCCAAACCGCTAATGTTTCATTTGTAGCGGGTCCCCCTGATGCAACAAATTCAACGGTTGTTGCTAGTCCCACCAATATACAAGCTGATGGAATCACTACAAGCACGATTACAGTAACATTGTTGGATGCCAATAACCATCCTGTTTCTGGAGCCAATGTGATCTTGAGCTCTTCTCGAGGTTTAACCGATACCATCACACAACCCTCAGGAGTAACCGATGTCAGTGGACAAACGACCGGGGAGATCTCTTCCACAACATCCGGGACAGCAGCGGTAAGTGCCATTGGAGATGGTGTGTCAATTACTCAAACTGCGACAGTGTTTTTTGAGGTAAATTCAAATGTAATCCCAACCATTCAAACCGGATTAGATGATTCAGGAGACCAAATTAGTGATATTCAGATAGATGATGCCGTTGGGGCCCCCGTAACTGCCCTTGCATTAGGAGATGGTCAATATACCGTTCGGAAAAATAGGGTGATGGGGCTTTCAACTTTTGACGTATCCTCCATTCCTATTGGTGCTACCATTACTAGCGTGGTTTTACATCTCCAATATGGAACAGAGGTTGGCACCTATAATGGAACAGGGTTTGTTCGGTTTGATAATGGGATTGGGTTAACCGATACTTCCATTCAACCGGTTAATACCAATGGAGTTTGGAGTGCCGATCAAACATTTGATCTGCTTTCTTCGGGAGTAAATACTCTTTCCGAAATTCAAAACCTAATAATTGAGTTTACTCATAATGGAGTGGGTGGAACCACGGTTATGAATTTTGATTACCTGTATATTGAAGTGACTTATGTTGCCCCATAAAAATAACCCCATGAAAAAGATTGAAATTGGTAAACCCCAGGAGTTTGAGATTTTTAAAAAACATTGAATTGTTAAATAAAAAAAATGAAATTAAAGAAAAGAATAGGGTGGGTAAAAGAGGCCTTCCCATTTTTTTTCCTTGTTAGTTGTAGTGTTAACTTACAAGTACTGGAAAAGATGCGGAGGGGATCTAAACCCGACAGAAGAGGATAACTTTCCCGTGACCTTTAAAACTACGGGTGTATATACCCTTTTCGTTACTTCCAGGGGTCGGTTTAAGCAAGGCAGGTCCAACACCAGAAAATGGATTTTTACCGTCACCTCCTAAAATAAAGCTCCGGATGTTTTAATGATATTCCGCAGCAAGTGCAATGGTGATGAAACCGGAATCTTCCCGCTGCACGGTCCGGCCGAATAAATTTGACAGGCGCGTTCATCCCATCCATCTATTTTTATTAAGAAAATTTCATTGCTTAGCACTTTGAAAACTTTATTTCTTTTGGTGTTTTCCAAACCGGTTAACCCTAATTTTCATTTATGAGAAAAAGTTTATCCCTTCTTTCCCTCCAGCAAGGTTCTTTTTGTTCCATTTTATTTAGTGGTTGAGTGTAAGTAATTTAAAATGGGTATTTTTTCAAAAATTTCAGTTAGTTCGGTTCAATATGCTTTCTTTTTTCTGAGGGTATCAATCTTGCACAATAGGGGAATGGCTATTTCACCCCCCAGGAGAAAATTTCTGCTAGATGGTTCTTTATAACCCATACCGTTTTTTTGTCATAGTTCTTTCAAAAATTACCCCCATAGTCACATTCATTTTTTTAATTTTTATGTTAAAGGGAAAGCCATTCAATAAATTCAGGGAATTTTGGATAGTTTTATTAATCCTAATGGTTGCTGGCTGCGGAAGCGGAGGGGGAGGTGGGGGAGATGACACAACAACCACAACGACTACTCCTACCACCACCCTTCCCGATACCACGCCTCCCTCAGCCATTAATGATATTTTCCATGTTCCCGGAACGAGGGGAACCATTACATGGACCGCTCCGGGGGATGATGGAAATGTTGGGACTGCCTCCAGTTATGATGTGCGTATTTGGGATCAGCCCATCGACAACGATTTGGATTTTAATAATGCGAGCCTAGTTTTAAATGCCCCTTCTCCCAACCCAGCGCCAACAAAAGAACAACTCACCATTCCCGGATTGGATATTGGAAAGACCTATTACGTTGCCATAAAAACCACCGATTCCTCAGGAAATTCCTCTGCTCTTTCAACCTCTTTTTCTTTTATCTCCTCACAGAAATCGTTGAAAAGAAGTGGAAAGAAAAATTTAGATCGGTTTGGCCATTCTATTGCGAAGGCTGGAGATATAAATGGAGATGGTATTCCAGATTTTATAGTGGGTGCCCCCACCAATGAGACATCGGGCTTTGGGTCTATTAATGTGTTTTTTGGGGACACTGATATTAAATCTACTCCGAATATTAAATTAGAAAGCTCGAATTCTGGAGAACAGTTTGGTTTTTCGGTTGCAGGCGTGGGTGATGTAAATGGGGATGGTTGTGATGATATTATTGTTGGGGCAAATAAATTTGATGAAAATCCCTTAACGAATAGTGGGGTTGTTTATATTTACTATGGAAGTGGAGGAGGTTCCTGTCCAACAGGAATAGGTGAGAATTCACCTCCCGATTTTCCCCCCAGTGTAACCATAAAAGGGGTTTCAGATAATGGGGAGTTTGGTTACGCCGTTGCAGCTTTAGGAGATATTAATAATGATAATATCTCCGATTTTATTGTGGGAGCTCCCTTTACCAATTCTAATCAAGGGAAGGCATATGTTTTTTTTGGAAATAATTCCTCTCTCTCACAACTGATTTCGACGGATGCAGGTCTTATCTTAAGTGGTGACAATCCGGGTGATCTCTTTGGTTTTTCTGTCAGTGGGAATGGCGATATAGATGGAGATGGGGTTGGGGATTTGGTAATAGGAGCTGATAAACGTGAAAATGCTTTTAAGGGTGGGTCTGCTTATGTTTTTTACGGGGCAATGTTACCACTTTTAACTGATAGCGGCACCGCTTTGGATGCCGATGTTGAATTTTCAAGGGTTTTACTAACCACTGATCAATTTGGATGGGTTGTTGCCATAACCGGTGATATGAATGGGGATTCCAAAAGTGATGTCGTTGTTGGGGCTCCTTTACCGGATACGATTCCCGGAAGGGTTTATGTTTTCTATAGCGGTCCAGGGTTTGTTTCAAAAAATGCATTTGAAGCGGATGTGACCTTGTTTGGAACTTTAAACGATGATAGGTTTGGTGAAGCCATTGCAGATGCGGGGGATATAAACCTGGATGGGTTCTCGGATTTAATCGTAGGTGCTTCACAAGGAAACCCTTCCAGTATTCCAAACAATGGAATGGCATACATTTTTTATGGGGGACCAAACCTAATTGGAAATATTAACGCTACGGATTTGGGTGTGCTTTCAATCCAAGGGGAAAATTCTTTAGATCAATTTGGGCGGTCGGTAATAGGAATTGGGGATACCAATGGTGATGGGTATGATGAGATAGCCATTGGGGCCCGTTTAAATGATCAAGATGTAGAAATTAATGATGATACAGGGGCGATCTATATCCTTCGCTAAAAAAAAATGTAATTTCTTTAACCTATTCCTTCCTAAATTTCCTATCAAAAATTTTTTAAATTATTTATAAGGGGTTTTTGAAGTTCCCCTTGCCTTGCTTTCTCTGATTTGATAAATTCATTCCAATTCAAACGGAGGAAAAGATGCGATTGGCTGCATTGTTATTGGTTTTTATACTTGGGTTTGGGTTACAAAGTTGTGTGGTGAGCCGGGATACCTATGAAAAAACTAATTTTGATTTGATCGAAACCCAACGAGAGGTTGGGAAGTTAGAGGGCGTCTTAGAAGAGGCCCGGCGTCGGATACGGGATTTAGAAAAAGAGTTAAAAGAGTTTCAGGGAAAAAGTACCCGATTAGAAGAGGAATTGGAATCCGTCCGAAGTGATCGTGCCCAAACCATTGAAAACCTCCAATTAAGAATCCGGGATTTGAATCAAAAGGTATCTGAGCTACAGGAACAAAGCCAAGATTTATTCGGGATGAGGGCCAAACAAACTGCCGAAATTAACAGGCTTCAACAGCTCAGTGAATCTCTGAAGGTGGAAAAAGAAGAGACCACAAAACAAATAAAAGATACCTATGAGGAATTGGTGCAAGAACTTGAGGGTGAGATTCAAGAAGGGGCAATTAAAATTACCCGTGTCAAGGAAAAGCTTTCCATGAACCTGGTGGAAAAAATTCTGTTTGACTCTGGAAGCTCAGAACTCAAGCCCCAAGGAATTAAGGTGTTGAAAAAGGTTGGACAAGCCCTCCAAAAGGTAACCGATAAGGAAATCCGTGTAGAAGGGCATACTGATAACGTTCCTGTCTCAAACCGAATTGCTGAACGGTTTTCCTCCAATTGGGAACTTTCCGCTTCTCGGGCGACTACCGTGGCAAGGTACCTGCAAGAAAAAGAGGGAGTGGATCCACGGCGTTTGGCTGTTTCGGGGTATGCTAGTTATCGCCCAGTGGTGAGTAATGAAACCCCTCAAGGAAAAGCTCAAAATCGGCGAATTGAAATTGTCCTTGTCCCCCTAGACCTTTCCGAAGTACTTGAAGAATTAAAATAAAAAAAATTATATATCTTTTCAAAATGAAGCCCCGGCCTTATAGGGAAGGGAGTGGTCTTAACACCCTGTTTTTGTGTAAATAATAGGCGGTAGGTCCAGTTCGGTTTTGTTGACAAGAGTTGGAATCCCACATATAATTCAACAAGTTCCTTTGAGAAATTTACCCAGATTTATTTTTTTAGGCAACCCCTCTGATTATTTTTATTAAAAAATAAAGGGTAGAAGGGTTCCTATTACCTGAAAAAGTGGAAAAACAGGGTGAAAATTCCCTTTCCTCCAAATAGCCTTGTCTTCTCTAATCAACCTTATTCGACCAAGTTTGTAAATTCCTTATTCCAGCAATATCACACCAAAACGAAACCTTTTAATGGAATTTTATCCGCAATGGATTCATCCCAAGAACTTTTTCTTTTTATTCTCCACGGTGAACCCTACGCGGCTGCCGTTCAATCTGATCAGGTGATGAGGCCTGTTGATTTATATTCATATTTTTCGACCATGGTTTCTATGAAACAACCCTTGTTATCGTTGTATTCAACCGACCCGGTTTTTTTCAAATCCCTTCAGGTTTTTTCTCATAAAAGACCCTCAACCAAGGCGACAACGGAACTGATTGATTTGGAGCGACTTTTAAAGGAACTTGAAGAGGAGAAAAAAGAATTGGTTTTAGGGCTCCGCCAAGAGGAGGGAGTCAACCTATTTTATTTACGACAGGGAAAACTGGTTGAGACCTATTATTTGTTTTCAGAGCAGATCTCAAACGAGGGATCTTTGGTGGAACAGCTTTTGGTTTATACTTATACGGCGGCGGCCAAAAAGCCTCTTGAAGTCTTGGTGTTTCGGGATGTCCAGGTTTCTCCCGCCAGGGATATGGCTCCCGCGGCCGCCTTCCTTCCTCTTGGGGTAATGGATTATTTTTTAGTCTCCAAACCAGAACTGATTGTTTCTTCGCCTATCGGTGTAATCAATTCCCTTCAGGTTGAAAAAGGAGAGGTCTCCATAGGCCGGGGTCCACAGAATGATCTTGTTATTGAAGATGTAGGGGCTTCCAGAGAGCACGGGGTGATTCTCAGGCAGGAAAATTATTTTATTTTCAAGGATTTAGGAAGTTTAAACGGAACGATGCTCAATGGAAAACCCGTGAGCCAAGAACGTTTAAAAGAAGGTGACCGCATTCAAATTGGGAAGCATACCCTTCTTTTTTTAGAGAAAAGACCCTCCTTGACGGGGGAACCGAAAGACAGTAGTCTTTTTGAGGAGACAACTAAATTAAAAATCGAAATTCCTCCTCAAGATCTTGAAGCCCTTAAACCCAGGAAAAGGAGTCTTTCACTTAAAATTTTGGAGGGACAAGATGTTGGGAGTGTTTTTGAGGTCCAAAAAGATAAGGTGTTAATCGGAAGGCTTAATTCCGATTTGGTTCTCTCCGATCCATCGGTTTCACGGCAACACGCTTCCATTGAACAACGGGAAAACGAGTTCCTTTTTCTTGATCTGAAAAGCAGAAATGGGAGCTTTATTAATGGGAAACGGACTGAATCCAAAATTTTGAGTGCAGATGATTCAATAAAAATTGGTCGGACTACGTTAAAAGTGATAATCGGCTAAAGGGATCACCTTTGAATGAAACAAAACCTTCGAAATATCTGAACCCCAAGTTTCCCCTCCTAAGAGGTGGGTTTACTTTCTTTATAAAAAAAAGAGTATGGTGTTTGGGCTTCTGGATTCCAAGGGGGTTCTTTATTTCTCTTTCCTTGTTTCTTTTTAACCCATCTGTTTTTGCCCAGGAAGACCTATTAAACCTTCCAAAGGAATATCTCCCCTTGCTCCAAAGGGTTTTCCTCGATATTAAAGCCCATCCTGAAAAAATTCTTCCCTATCTGGTGGTGATGGTTGTTCTCAGTTTTTTGCTTAAGGCCCTTTTTAGTTTCCTTGGAAAATGGAGAGGAATGGCCTCTGACCAAAACAGGTATGGAGGAAAAAAACAGATAAAGCAAATGACCAGAGAGGCCCGCCATTATGAGAAAGAGAAAGATTACTTGGCGGCCGGGGAAATTTATGAACTAATAAATGACCTTGATAAAGCCAAACAGATGTATAAAAAGGGAAAAGGAAATCAACAAGTTGGAAGGATTTTTGAAAAACTTCAGCAATGGGATCAGGCCGCTGCATTTTATGAATTAGCCCAATCTTATGAAAGCGCGGCCAGAAATTACCAAAAGGGAAAAAATTTCCAAAAAGCAGCTGAACTTTATTTGAAAGGCGGAAAAGGATTTTTAGCGGGAGAAATGTATGAAGCGGGAGAAATGTATTTAGAAGCCGGAAAAATTTTTGAAAAAGCTAACTATTTTCAAAAAGCGGGATGGATGTATTTTTCTGCACGGGAAATTCCAAAAGCGGCAGAAATGTTTGAACGGTATTTCCTACAGGAATTTCCTAAGCTTAAAGATTCCAACGCCTCCCTTTCCCCGGGGCAGCGAGATGCGTTGAACGGTTATTCCAAAAAAAGTGGTGAACTCTATTTAACGGTGGGAAAAGTCAAAGAGGCTGCGAATATTTTTTTAATTGGAGGTTTTGTACAAGAAGCCGCCCAAGCCTTTCGGGATTCGGGAGAGCATCAACGGGCTGCCGATCTTTATGTTGGAATAAAAGAATACGATAAGGCCGCAGAGGTGCTTCGAGAAGGAGGGGATGTTCGTCAGGGGGATTTATTGATTGGGGAAAAATACGCAAGGGAAGAGCGATTTACAGAGGCAGCCTATTATTATGAACAAGCCCAGGAATTTAACCAAGCCGGGGAAATGTATGAGCGGGCCGGAGATTTAAAGCGTGCGGGTGAGATGTTTTTTAAAGGTGGAGATTTATCTAAATCCAGTGAGATTTTTTTAGCGCTTGGGGATAAACCCATGGCCGCCCAAGCCTTAGAAAAAGGTCGACGATTTCAAGAGGCCGCTCGGCTATATCAGGAGCTTAAGGAGTGTGATAAAGCCATTCCTCTTTTAGAAAAAGAATCCCTTTTTTTGGAAGCAGCTAATTTAAGGGAGCAACAGGGAAAGGTTGATGAAAGCATTCTTCTTCTCCAAAAAGTGGATTCAAAATCAGAGGATTATTCCGAAGCCAGTTTGGCGTTGGCGAGGTTATTTACGGATAAAGGGATGTTTGGACCTGCCAGGGAAAAGTATCAGAGGGCTTTGGCCCGAAGACCCGTGAATGCGGAAACCATTGAACACTACTATCAACTGGCCAACCTTCATGAGCGGTTGGAAGACTTTGAGGGGGCCATGATCCTTTTCGAACGGATATTAGCGGAGAATATACAATATAAGGATGTAAAAGCCAAACTGGAGAACCTGCAAAATGGCCATCTGGAAAAACCGATGAATAAAAAGAAAGCGCTGGGCAAGGCGCAGGTGGTTGAAAACCGGTATAAATTGTTGCGGGAAATTGGGCGAGGGGGAATGGGGGTAGTTTATAAAGCTGAGGATATTGTATTGAAACGGATTGTGGCTTACAAAATTTTGCCAGAAAGTGTCCGGGGTAATCAAAAGGTTCTTGGAAGTTTTATTCAGGAAGCTCGAACGGCCGCATCCATCCACCATCCCAATATCGTGACCATATTTGATTCCGGACAAAGTGAGGGAGATTATTTTATTACCATGGAGTTTGTGGATGGAATGACCTTGAAAGAACTCTTGGAAAAAAACCAACTTCTCCCTATTTCTGATATTGTCCAAATATTTCAGCAAATTTGTACAGGAATGGATTATGCTCATAGCAGGCGTGTTATCCACAGGGATATCAAACCCGGGAACATTATGATCAGCCGGGATAAGGTGGTAAAAATAATGGACTTTGGGTTAGCAAAGATTGTTCATGATTCAATGGGGGAAACCACGGAAGTAAAAGGAACACCCTTGTATATGTCCCCTGAACAGATTTTAGGCAAGGAGGTAGATCATCAGTCAGACATTTATTCCTTGGGCTGTACCATGTTTAGAATGGTAACAGGAAAGCCTCCCTTTTTTGGAAATGATGTATTTAACCAGCATCTTCATAAAAACCCCCCAGACCCCGCCACTTTGAATTCAAAATCCCCAACTTTTTTAAACCAAATCATTCTTAAATGCCTTGAAAAGGAAAAGCTAAAAAGATACTCTCGGGTCAAAGACATTCTTAAAGACCTTTCCGTTGAGGAAACAAAATGAAAAAAGCCGTGGTCCTTTGTAGTGGAGGGTTAGATTCCTCCACTGCAATGGCAATGGCTTGCCATCAGAAATTTGATGTATTTGCATTAAGTTTTGATTACGGGCAACGCCACCGGATTGAAGTTGAACGGGCCAAGGAGGTGGTTTCCACCTTAGGGATAAAAAACCATTTGGTTCAAAAATTGGAATTTAAAGGGTTAGGGGAATCTGCCCTTACCTCTTTGAAAGAAATACCCAAGGATCGGGATATGAAAACCATTGCGTCTGAAATTCCTCCTACCTATGTTCCCGCACGCAATACAATTTTTCTTTCATTCGGCCTTGCCCTAGCTGAGGGCTGGGGGGCTGAGGCTATTTTCTTTGGAGCTAATGCCGTTGATTATAGTGGGTATCCCGATTGCCGGCCTGAATTTATTCGTGCGTTTGAAAAAATGGCAAATCTGGCAACGAAGATGTCCGTTGAGGGGAAATTGAAATTCCGAATTAAGACGCCTTTGCTTTTTTTAAGCAAAGCTGAAATCGTGTTGAAAGGAAAAGAATTAGGGGTCCCCTTTCATCTTACCCATAGTTGCTATGATCCTGCCCCTACTGGAATTTCCTGCGGCCGATGTGATAGTTGTAAACTTCGCAAAAGAGGTTTTCAAGAAGCCGGACTGGAGGATCCTTTACCCTACCTTGATTAAAAAAGAGGAGAGGAGGTTTTCGGGAGGGTTTTCCTTTGGAGGTTTTCTCTCCTTGGATTCCCAAATTCTCTCCTATGAATCCTGATCCGATTCCGAATCCCTTCCATCACCCCCTGAGAATATAAACGGCCCCAGGGATTCAAAAGTTCAGATTGGATTTTATGGGCCGATGGGATGTAACTTACAACCAATTGATTTATAAAAGAGTTTTTAATTTATTAAAAAAATAAAACCCCAAAAGATCAACGGCATGAGTAAATTAACGTATACTCGATTACTGAATATTTTAAACCAGGAATTTCCAAAGCCAGAAGTTGAATTGAATTTCAAAAATCCCCTGGAACTCCTTGTGGCCACCATCCTTTCTGCCCAATGTACGGATAAACGGGTAAACCAGGTTACAGAGAAATTGTTTCGAAAGTATAGGACCGTTAGAAATTATGCCCAGGCGAATCTTCCCAGTTTCGAAACAGAAATTAGGGCCACCGGGTTTTACAAAATGAAAGCAAAAAACATCATCGGGTCCTGTAAAATGTTACTGGAGGAGTTTGATGGAAAGGTGCCAAATAGTATGGAGAAGCTTCTAACCCTTCCAGGTGTTTGGCGAAAAACCGCCAATGTCATTCTGGGAAATTGTTTTGGAGTCAATGCCTTCGTAGTGGATACTCATGTGAAAAGGGTGTGTCAACGCCTTGGATTATCCCAATCTGATGACCCCGATCTTATTGAAAAAGGATTAGGAAATTGGCTTCCCCCGTCACTTTGGACGCGGGCCTCACTTCAAATTTTGCTTCATGGTCGATATATTTGCAAAGCGAGGTCTCCTCATTGTCAACCATGTGGTTTTCAACTTTTCTGTCACTGGTACCGGGAGAATGAAAAAGAAAGAAAAACCCTGACCAAAAAACCGCAATAAATGAGCTTTCTTCAAGAAAAACAATTGGTTGACAATGGGAGATGGGTTGTTTATAATGGCGGAATTTAAATAGAAAATGTGTTTCCCACCCTAGTCTCTAATGCGGGTTTTTTTGTGATCAAAAGCATGACCGGTTTTGGGAGAAGTGTTGGATCTTTCAATGGTCATTTTATAACGCTGGACCTTCGATCGGTTAATCATAGATTCTTTGAAATTTCAATAAGGCTTCCTAAGGATTTAAACCCTTTAGAAGGAGGTTTAAAGCAAACTCTTCGGAAGGGTTTTTCAAGAGGAAAGGTAGATCTTATAGTTTCCTTTAACGGGGGAGAGGGGGGTCAAAAAAAAGTTTTGCTCGATAAAAATCTTGCCAAGCAATATCATCATCAGTTGTTAGAGCTTAAAAAAATAGTTAAACTTCCTGGAGCCCCCGATTTCAATTCCCTGGTGACCTTTAAAGATCTATTGGTAGTAAAGGAGAGCCCTCTTGCCCCATCCCTTTTTGAAAAACCCGTTAAAAACCTTTTAAAGAACGCAATGACCCTCCTTGGATCTATGCGCAAAAAAGAGGGCCAGGTACTAGAGAGATATATCCGGGGGGTTTTAAAAAGGTTACATCGGCGAATTTTTAGAATCGAAAAGCGTGTTCCAATGGTTGTTGAGGAGCATCAGAACCGTCTCATGAAGAAAATTCAGCAAATCAGTGGGGTTGTTTCTCTGGATCAAACCAGGCTGCATCAAGAAGTCGCTTATTTTGCAGAAAGGTCTGATGTTGAAGAAGAAATTACGCGATTGAAAAGCCATTGCGAACAGTTTGAAATATTTCTTTCTCAAAAAAAACCTATCGGAAGAAGCCTGGATTTTTTAGTTCAAGAAATGAACCGTGAAGTGAATACCTTGGGTGCAAAGGCGAATGACACCTCGATTTCAGAAGAAGTTATTGAAATCAAGGGTGAATTGGAGCGGCTTCGGGAACAATGCCAAAATATCGAATAGGGGTTATAAACCTGGGCAATTAATTTGAAGACCCCAGGAGTTTGTTGAGGGTCAGGGGCGATGTAGCTCCCTTGAAAGACCTTGAGGTTTTAATGAAAGAAAGAGGACTCATTTTTGTGGTATCTGCTCCATCCGGCGCTGGCAAGACGTCTTTATGCCGGAAGATTACCGAAGTCGTTCCAAATCTTCAGCATTCTGTTTCCTATACCACTCGGCCTCCGAGGGAAGGTGAGGTGGATGGAAAATCCTATTTTTTTGTGGATAATGCCAAATTTCAACAGATGGTGGAGCGAAAAGAGTTTATTGAATGGGCGGAGGTCCATGGAAACCTTTATGGAACCTCCAGAGAAGTTTTAATGGATTTAATTGACAGGGGAATTGACGTGATTTTAGATGTGGATTCTCAGGGGGCGTTGCAATTTAAAAAAAGACATAAGGAAGGTGTTTTTATTTATGTTTTACCCCCCTCCTTTGAAGATTTAAAAAACCGGCTAAAGGAACGGCAAACCGAATCCCATGAAGAAATAGTGCGTCGCTTGAAAAAAGCAAAAGAAGAGATTTGGAATTATAGAGAATATTATTACTTAATTATCAATGATGATTTAAAAAAGGCATTTAGGGAACTGGAGGCGATTATTGTTTCAGAAAGAATTCGAATGAAAAGGATGAACTTGGGTTGGATTGAGGAAAACTTTATTAAATGTAAGGAGGCGTTTTAAATGGAAATTGTGTCTTTACCTATTGATTTTGAAAAACTGGAATTTGATAGTCGTTATCGTTTGGTGATTATTGGATCTCAGCGGGCGAAACAACTAATGGAGGGAGCAAAGAAAATAACTGGAAGCCGGTATACTAAAGAGACTACCGTGGCGTTGGATGAAATTCTTTTAGGAAAGGTTCAATTCCTGGTTGGAAAAGAGGCGCGGTTGGCTTATAAGGAAATGAAAAGAATTCGGGAAGAAGATGCCCGAAAAAGAGTCTTTTCAGAAGAAGAAGACACCAGTGAAATCAAAAAAGATTTAAGCGTTTATGTGGATGACTCCGGAATTAAAGGTCCCGGAGCCAGTGAAGGGGATGTTGAATTGGTTAATGAGTCTAAATAAAAAAGGTTTTAAGGAGTGAACCTTTTAATGTTTGAATTTAAGTTTAAAACATAAAAGCCGGTCCAAAAACACCGCATGAATAAAATATCCCCTTTAACGCCTCCGTTGGATAACAAGAAAATTTTGCTTGGTGTGACCGGGAGTATCGCTGCCTATAAAGCCCTTTTCCTGCTAAGGCGGCTAAAGGAGCTTGGGGCAATCGTCACGGTGGTTATGACCCGGGGGGCCAAAGAGTTTGTTACCCCATTATCTTTTAAAGTTCTTTCTGGGAAACCTGTTTTTGAGGAATTATTTCACTCCCGAGAAGGGATGGTTCACATCCAGCTTGGGGAAGAAAACGATTTAATCCTAATTGCCCCTGCCACTGCCCACTCCCTTTCAAAAATCGCAAATGGCTTAGCCGATGATTTATTATCCTCTATTGTTCTGTCCAGTGATAAACCCATTTTGGCTGTTCCCGCCATGGAAGCAATGATGTGGAAAAATCCAAGAACACAAAGAAATATTCAAATATTAAGGGAGACTGGGGTAGGTTTCATTGGGCCCGAGTATGGTCTTTTGGCATCCGGTGGTGTGGGAGTGGGACGTTTTTCAGAAATTGAAACGATTATTGATGGTGTGATGGGCCATTTTAAAATTAATACCCTATTCAAGGGAGAGAGGATCCTGATTACAGCCGGGCCTACTCAGGAAGGAATTGATCCTGTTCGTTTTTTTTCTAACCGATCATCCGGAAAAATGGGCTATGCATTGGCAAAAGTAGCAAAAAAATTGGGGGCTTCCGTTGAATTAATTAGTGGTCCAACTGCTATCCCCCAACCTGAAGGGGTTTTATTTAAAAGCGTGACCACGGCTGAAGAAATGAGAAGGACCGTTCTAGAACGTTACTCCCAATCTGATTATATGATCATGACCGCGGCCGTGGCTGATTTTCGGCCTCGGAAATATGTCGGGGACAAAATTAAAAAAGGAAAAGGGCTCTTAAAACTCGAATTTGAAAAAACTCCGGATATTTTGGAGGAATTGGGAAAATCAAAAAATCATTGTGTCCTGATAGGCTTTGCGGCAGAAACCCACTTGGACCTTGAAGCACTTCGACAGAAAATGATCCGTAAACGTATGGATCTTCTTGTGGCCAACGACGTTACCCAAAAAGGGGCGGGATTCGACCAAGATACCAATATTGTTACTCTTATGGACTGTTTTGGTTCAGTGGAGAAATTACCCAAGATGTCTAAAGAACAGGTGGCTGAGCAGATTTTAAAAAGGGCCGTTCAGGTAAAAAACAGGAAAGGGAATAATTGAAAGGCCATAGCGGCCGGATTAGTTTATTTTGGAGTTCCTCGGTGTATTCAAACCGGTTTTGGGAATAACAAGGGGGATTAATAAAAGGGTTGGAAAAGGTGGAAGTTCGTATGTTTCTTGACTTTTTTTTGATTTTTGCCTATTCTCTGTAATGAGAATCCCCTTTTTTTATTTTTTCTCATTTTCCCCTAAAGACCCGGAAGGGTATATTTTTAATGGCTGGAAGCGAAAAATCCCTATCTCCAGAAATAATTAAATTGACTGAAAAGATGGCTCGAGATCCCGCCTCCAGGTTATTTGTTCCCCTTGCAGAAGAATATATGAAATGTGGTATGACGGATGAGGCTTTTTTGGTTTTAACCGATGGGTTGAAAAATCATCCAAATTATGTAGGTGCCCATGTTTCTCTTGCCAAATTGCTATGGCAGGTTGGGAAAAAGGCGGAAGCCAAAAGGGAATTTGAGGAAGTGGTAAGCGCCAATCCGGATAATGTTTTGGCCCACCGTTATCTGGTTCAATTATATCGTGAAGAGGACCAGCTCGATCAGGCTCTTGCATCCTGCCGAATGATCTTAAACCTCAACCCCAAGGATCCAGAAATGCAAAAGGTTCTAGGGGAACTGGAAACCTCTGTTTTCCCTGCTAAAGAGGAAAAAGGTGAGTCCTTGAGAATGGGTGAAGTGCCTTTTGGCGAAGTGGATATTAAAAAAACTCAAGAAAGTGTTGAAAATGGTTGGGTGGAAGAAGGGGATATAGTAGGGGAACAGGAAGAGATTGTTATGGAGAGCTCAGTTGGAATAACCCCCTCCGAATCTGAAATCCAAAATCCGTCCTTGGTCACGGATGCCAAGGCTTCTCCTGAAGATATTCCTCTGGACATCGATTTATCTTCGCCTGAAATGCAACAGGAAAAACCCAATTCATCCGTTTCTTTTGAAATCGATAATTTAAAGGGCGAAAGCCCTATGGATTTTCAGGAAAAAGCCATTCCTGAAGAGGCGTCTATGGATTCATCACCCGGGAAAGGTTTTTCGGAAAAGGAAGATTCTCCCTTTAATTTCCCAGGGGAGGAAGGGCTTTTTTCTGAAAATGAGGGTCAGGGAAATTCCACAACCAGACTCCCCTCTGACGCATCTATCAATTTAGATTTGGAAGAGCCAATACCTCAAATGGATTTGGGGGATAATAAGATTGAAGTTTCAGAACAACAAGAAGGAGGGGTAATTGAAATTTCAGAGGATTCCGATGTTGATTTAAAATCCCTGGAAAGTGCATTTACCTCTTTAACGGAAGAGGATTCCATTAAGAAAGAAAAAAAAGGTTTTGAAGAGGTGGAAGAACCATCGACTGTCCCTTTCATCGAGGTTCCTGAGACCCGGGAATATGTTGGACCACCGGGTGAAGTCAGTGAACCGGTTGTTAAAATGGAGCCTCCGATGGCCTTAGGGCCGGAACCCGAAGAGAAGGTAGATTCCCTGGAAAAAGATGATTTTGACACCGAATCCTTAGCGGAGCTTTATGTTCGCCAAGGCTATTATGATAAGGGAATCGAAATTTACCGAAAGCTTTTACTATCTGATCCTTCTAATCAGGGTTTTAGACAAAAATTAGATGACGCAGTTACTCTTGCAAGTTTGTTAACCGGGAAAAACCATAGAGAATTTTCCAGTGAAATACCGACCCCAGATGGTTCCCTGACCTCAACTGCAGAACCACAGATAAATTATAGCCAGAAAAGGGATCTCTTAAAACCTGCCATTAGGGAACAAGGGCAAGAAAAAAGTCCTCCATTGGATACCAAATCTATAAAAATCCAACGACTCAAGGAATGGTTGTCAAATATTAGGAAAGGTTGAAAACTTATGAGCTTTGAAGAAAGCCTTCGGCGGATTACCAACAATATGGAAGATTCCATGGGGGTTGCCCTCGTGGGGATGGACGGGATTGTGGTAGAAGAACATAAACGAGATCCTTTGCTCGACCTGCATTCCCTAGGGGCTGAATACTGTTCAGTCATTAAAGGGTTGGAAAAAACATCGGATTCTTTATCCATGGGTGTAATGCGAGAGCTATCTGTGGTAGCTGAAAAATCGACTGTTCTTTTGAAACGAATCAATGATGAATATTTCCTTTTATTGGTAGTAGGGTCTGATGGAAATTTTGGAAAAGGACGTTTTTTGATGAAGAAAGAATTGTATCATTTAGAAAAAGAACTATAGCCCTCATACCGTTAACCAGTAAATTTTTAAAAAATGCAAAATTTTCCCATAAAACTCCTCAGTGTTTTTTCTTTTTGTCGAGCATTCCAATTTGAAACACTTCCTGCTCCGATTTGAAATTGGGATAATTAATTGGACTTTAGTTTGAAAAGGATTGGTCCTCATTACAAAATCCATTAATAAATGGGTTAAACGTTTTGTGGGCCATGGAAGGGGCCTTTTGAAACAAAAGATGAAAATATTGGTTTTGCATGGCCCCAACCTTAACCTATTGGGAATCAGAGAAAAAGAAATCTATGGGCCCCTCCGATTGAAGGAGATCGATCAAAAAATAAAAAAATTTTCCAAAATGGAGGGAATTGAGGTTTCCATTCGGCAAACCAATTCAGAAGGGGAGATGGTTAATTTTATTCAAAGGGCCTTTCAAAAGTTAGATGGCCTTTTAATTAATCCCGCGGCCTATACCCATACCAGTATTGCCCTTCGTGATGCCATCTTAGGGATTAACATTCCAACCGTGGAGGTTCATTTATCAAACATTTATGCGCGAGAAGGGTTTCGCCATTTGTCTTATGTGGCGGGGGTTTCAGTGGGTCAAGTGGTGGGTTTTGGGGTTAATAGCTATCTTTTAGGACTTCAGGCCCTAATTAACCATTTGAAACGGAAATGACCAAAGGTATTACTTGATAAATCCTGAAGGGGTTTTCTGTTTTTAGTCTTCCGGGGACGAGATTATCATAATTTGAAGTGATTTTTTATGACCGGGTATAAAATAAGAGACCAAGTTGTTCTTAAAGGTGGAGGTTTTGGTTTGTGATTCCGATGAATGCCATACGCAATGGGGTTAAGATTGAAATTGATGGGGAACCCTTTATAGTAGTAGATTTTCAACATGTAAAACCTGGAAAGGGTTCTGCTTTCGTTCGAACCAAATTAAAAAGCTTAAAAACAGGAAATGTGATAGACCGCACCTACCGGCCTGGGGAAAAGTTGGATGAGCCGCAGCTGGAAGAAAAAGATATGCAGTTCCTTTATTCGGGAGATCAACAATATTGGTTTATGGATAACGTGACCTTTGAGCAGATTTTTTTAAGTGAGAATCAATTAGGGGAAAGTAAAGATTTTTTAAAAGAAAACATGAATATCAAAATTTTATTTCATAATAACCAACCTTTAACAATTGATTTGCCCATTTTTGTAGAGCTCAAAATCGTACAAACCGACCCAGGGATACGGGGAGATACTGCTACAGGGGGATCAAAACCAGCTGTTCTTGAAACGGGGGCTACTGTAAAAATTCCCCTTTATTTAGAGGAAGGGGAAATGATAAAAATTGATACCCGAACCCGATCCTATGTAGAGCGAGTTAAATAGGAAACCCCATGAACCTTAGAGAGCTGAAGGAATTAATTGAACTTGTGCGGTCAACGGAAGTGGCCGAGCTTGAAATTGAACGGGCAGGTTATCGGGTGAAAATTAAACGAATCCTACCGCCTTCTTCCCCCGGTTTAATCCCCCAAGGGCTTTCCATAAGCGTTCCTCCGTTCCAACAAAAATTTCAGGAAGGCAGCCGTTCTGCTTCGGTTGAAAAAACCCAATCCGAACCCCCAGGGTTGGTTACGATTACTTCCCCTATTGTTGGTACGTTTTATCGTGCCCCTGCACCGGACGCGGATTTTTATGTCAACGTAGGAGATTTCGTAAAAAAAGGCCAGATCCTTTGCATTGTAGAGGCGATGAAACTGATGAATGAAATTGAGACCGAAGTGGATGGAAAAGTCGTTGAGATATTGGTAGAGAATACGAAGACCGTTGAATATGGTGCCCCTCTTTTTCGAATTCAACCCGCTTGAAAATTTTTTAAAAATTTAACGCATCTTTACCTTTAAAAAAATCAGGAACCCGTTGGTGGAAGGTAATTAATTTTTTCAGGGTTCAAAAATTATGTTTAATTAAGGGTGAAAAGTGTTTAGGAAAATCCTTATCGCCAATCGTGGAGAAATTGCCATTCGGATTATCAGGGCCTGTAAAGAAATGGGGATCAAGACGGTGGCCATTCATTCTGAAATCGATAAGGATTCCCTCCATCTACGGTATGCGGATGAAAAAATTTGCGTAGGGCCTGCAGATAACTCCCTCAGTTATCGGAATATTCCCAACATTTTGAGTGCAGCGGAAGTTTCCGAATCTGACGCCATTCACCCTGGTTATGGATTTTTAGCTGAAAACGCTCACTTTGCGGAAGTCTGTCAATCCGCAGGAATAAAATTTATAGGTCCATCCCCGGAGAGTATAGCGTTAATGGGAGATAAGGCAAAAGCCCGGGAAATAATGCAAAAGGCGGGGGTCCCGGTCCTACCGGGAAGTCCGGGTGTGGTCTCAAGTGAGGGGGAAGCCTTGGAGGTTTCCAAATGGATTGGGTTTCCAATTATCATTAAGGCTTCGGCAGGTGGAGGCGGACGAGGAATGCGGGTGGTTTTTCAGGAAGATGAGTTGAACCAATCTCTTCAGGCAGCTCAGGCAGAAGCGAAAGGGGCCTTTGGAAATTCAGACGTTTATATTGAAAAATATTATCAGGAACCCAGGCATGTTGAAGCACAGATATTAGCTGATTCACAGGGGAGGACCCTTTTCCTAGGGGAGCGGGAGTGTTCGGTGCAGAGAAGGCATCAAAAATTGGTCGAAGAAGCCCCTTCTCCGGCGGTGGATGATCAATTGCGGGAGGAGATGGGAAAGATAGCCGTAGATGCAGCTAAAACGGTAGGTTATGTTAATGCGGGGACCGTGGAGTTTTTATTAGATCAAGACCAGAATTTTTATTTTATTGAAATGAACACCCGAATTCAGGTGGAACACCCCGTAACAGAAATGGTTACTGGAATCGATTTGATTAAAGAACAGATCAAGATTTGTGCAGGTGATGCCCTTGATATTCATCAGGAGGATGTCCATATTAAAGGGCATAGTTTTGAGTGTAGGATAAATGCAGAATGCCCGGAGAGATTTACCCCCTGTCCAGGAATTATCACGGATTACCATGTTCCGGGGGGACCTGGGGTGAGGGTAGACGGAGCCGTTACTTCCAATTATATTGTGCCTCCTCAATATGATTCATTAATTGCAAAATTGATTGTGTTTGGGGTCGACCGACCAGAGGCGATTTTAAGAATGCAAAGGGCCTTAGATGAATTTGTTGTTGAGGGAATCAAGACAACTCTTCCCCTTCACCGTCGAATTTTTACAGACCCAAATTTCAAAAAGGGAAGGTATTCAACGAAATTTTTAGATCGTTTGCTTTCTCAAGAGAAAGTGGGGATGTAAATGTCATTTTTCACAAGTCCTTCCGGAAAAGAGATTTGAAAAAAGCCCTAAGAATAAGAGAAGTGAAACCATTTCTTTCTAAAGGGAAGAATTCCCTTAGTATTGGGGAATTTTCATGTTTCCTTCTAAACTCTATCTAATTGCCGATCAACACGCCTGCCAGGAAAGGTCCCTCCTGACCTGTGTAGAACACGCTTTGAATGCGGGAGTGCGACTGCTCCAATATCGAGAGAAAGAAATTCCTGGTGTTTCCCGGTTGTCGATTGCCAAAAAAATTAAAACCCTATGTGAGAAGTTCCAATGCACCTTAATTATTAATGACGATATAGAACTTGCGGTTAAGGTTGGGGCCGATGGGGTTCATCTAGGGCAAGAAGATTCTTCGGTAGAAAATGCCCGGATCCAGTTGGGGGTTAAGGCCATCATTGGGGTTACGGTTCGAAATGTGACCCAAGCGTTGGAAGCCCAAAAAGGGGGTGCTGACTATATCGGGCTGGGCCCGATATATAAAAGTCCAACCAAGCAACCGGTACATCCTTTGGGGTGTAAAATCATTCACAAAGTCCAAGATCAAGTGAAATTTCCAATTTTTGCGATTGGGGGTATTTCTTTAGAAAATGTGGAAGAGGTGATGAACGCTGGAGCTAGTGGTATTGCAGTGATCTCAGGAATTCTGTCTTATCCCAAAATTGGGGAAAGAGTCCACCTGTTTTTAAAGCTCCTCCAAGAATCAGCTAAAGAAATCAATCTGTAGGCTTTTGTTTTATTTACGGGAGGGTTTTGTGAATTTTAATTTTGGGTTTTTATTTCAGGGGAAAACTTAAACTTAATTGGGAGCGAATGCGTAATGATTCTGGCGGGAGATATTGGGGGGACAAAGACCATTTTAAGGTTATATCATCATCATTCAGGAAAGCTCCAACTTGAAAAAGAAGTGAAGTTTGAGAGCCGGAAATATTTACGGTTTGAAGATATTTTGCCTGAATTTTTTGGGAAAGGTGGTGCACCTAAAGTGGAATCAGTGTGTTTGGGAGTTGCCGGTCCGGTTCAAGAGGGAAGGTCCAAAACCACCAACCTACCTTGGGTTTTGGAAGAGACCCGGATCTCGGATTACTTCGGGATTCACCAAGTGAAACTTCTCAATGATTTGGAAGCTGCGGCATTTGGGGTTCTTTTCCTTTCCCCTGATGAAAAAGAAATTCTGAATTTGGGGCATAATGGAGTCAAAAAAGGAAACGTTTCAGTCATTGCAGCTGGAACCGGTTTAGGCGAGGCCTTTCTTCATTGGGATGGAGAGGGGTTCCGTCCGATCCCCTCAGAGGGGGGACACTCGGATTTTGCACCTCAAGGAGAGACTCAGGTTGCCCTTTACCATTTTTTATCTTCCGAATTCGGCCATGTGAGTTATGAACGGATTCTTTCGGGACCTGGGATTTTTAATATTTATCGTTTTTTGCGTGATACTGGGCAGATAAACGAATCCAAATGGATAAGAGATAAACTTAAAGAAGGGGATCCAAGTGCTACCATTACCTAAGTGGCTTTTGGAGGAAGGTGATCCTCTATGTCTAAAAACTCTAAATCTTTTTTGTTCCATCTTTGGGGCAGAAGCCGGGAATTTGGCTTTGAAGATGTTTACTGTGGGGGGTGTTTATGTGGGAGGAGGAATAGCTCCGAAAATATTACCTAAGCTTAAGGATGGCGTCTTTATGCGAGGTTTTTTAGATAAAGGAAGGTATCGGAGCATGTTGAAGGAAGTTCCGGTTAATGTCATTTTAAACCCCCGGGTTCCCCTAATTGGGGCTGCTCATTTTGCTCTTTCCCATTTATCCCATTAAATTCCTTTTTAATTTTTTCCAGTTTTTCCCCTCGCTGGTTTTTTCAGGTTCTTTAGAATTTCAATGGCCATCTCTTCAAAACCCCGCTTTAATCCTTTTAAATTTCTTTTCTCGACTGAAACATCCTTTAGATAAGGAATTGTCCCTAGGTTTTTAATTTTCGAAAAGCTGGAAATAATCCGTGGATTAACTCTTTCATGGAGTTTCATTTTATTTTTTTGGGGATGGTTGTAAATGAGGCCCAAAATTGGTACCCCCCTCTGATGTGCCTGGGCAATCGAAAGGAGGGTATGATTAATGGTTCCCAGAGTTGAACGGGATACGATGAGAATGGGAAGGTTTAATATTTTGGCTAAGTCAATCAATAGAATTCTTCTGGTGATGGGAGCCATTAGCCCCCCCAGGCCTTCCACTAAAACTATTTCATGTTTTCCGGATAATTGGGAAAAAGCATCTATTATGCGGTCGATTCGAATTTTTCGGTTTTCAATTTTTGCTGCCCAATATGGGGAGCATGGGGTTTTCAAACAATAAGGGGTGATGAGAGAAAGGGGGTCTGTTACCCCGGAGGCTTGGACTAAAAATTGTGTGTCAGGGGATTCAAACTTTTCTTTTTTTTTAAAACAACCGGTTGCAATGGGTTTCATCACGCCGACATTCCGTTGTGTGTTTTTCAAGGCCAGGGCTAATCCCGCAGTAACGATGGTTTTTCCCACCCCGGTATCCGTTCCTGTAATGAAAAGGCCTTTATACATGTTATACATCTTTTGGTTAATACAGAATTCTACTGTCCAGGTTGAATATTTGTCCCGAGACCCCTTCCATCATTGCCACCGTATATATAAATTCCGTTATCTTTTGAATGGGGGGGGACTTTGAAAGCAAAAAATCCCTTCTAATGTTTTCAATTTGTTTAGAAGTCATTTTATTTCCCATTCCTACTTCTAAAAAACCTGGGATGACTGTGTTGACCAGAATGTTATGAGAACCCAACTCTAAGGCCGCTGTTTTGGTCAAAGCCATTACTCCAGCCTTGGAGGCGGAATAGTTGGATTGTCCCGATCGTCCATGGGCTCCCGTATAGGAGGAAATATTAATTATATGTCCAAATCTCTGTTTTACCATGGAAGGAGCAATGGCTTGAATGGTCTTGAAAGTGCCCGTTAAATTTACTGAAATTACTTGGTCCCAATTTTTTTCAGTCATATGTAAAATCATTTGATCGGAGACTATGCTTGCATTATTGATCAAAACGTTTATTTTCCCCCACCTTTTCAGGGTTTTTTCACTCATTTGGGCTATTTCAATTTTGTTTTGGAGATCCGCCCGAACCGCCAGGGCCTGGGTTCCCATCTCTTGAATGAGAGCGGCCAGTTTTTTTGCTACCTTTTCTTGATGAAGATAGTGAACCACAATATAAAAACCGTGGGAGGCAAAGGTTTTCGCCAGCGCATATCCCAGGCCACCGGTTGCCCCCGTGATGATCACCACTTGGGAATCTTTTCCTGGGAAGGTCATTTATTTAATAATTCCAATGGCTTTTCCAATGCTTTGAAAAGAATCAAGAACAAAATCCATTTGCTCCAGGGTATGGGTGGCCATAATCGTGGTTCGTATTCTACTGGTTCCTTTGGGGACGGTTGGGGGCCGAATGGCAGGGGCAAATATTCCTTTATCCAGTAAACGTTGAGAAAAAGTTAGAGCGAGACCCGGGGGCCCAATCAGGATAGGGATAATCGGGGTTTCACTTTCAGTCAGGTGAAATCCTAAGGACCTTAACCCACCCATGAAATATTCCCGGTTTTTCCAAAGTTTTTCACGGAGTTCGGGGTGGTTTTGAATCCAATCTATTGCTACAGTGGAGGCAGCTAAAATAAAGGGCGGAAGGGCAGTGGTAAAAATTAAGGATTTTGCTTTTTGGAGTAAATAAGTTCGGGTATCCGATTGGCAGGTAAAGAACCCTCCAAATGTTCCCAAGGCCTTGCCCAGGGTTGCCATTTGAAATTCAATTTTCTCTTCCAAATCAAAATGCTCAACGGTACCCCGTCCATGTTGTCCCAAAACCCCTGTTCCGTGGGCGTCATCTACGTAAATTTGGGCGTTGTATTTTTGAGCCAGATCATAAATAGAGGGTAACGGTGCAAGATCCCCGTCCATACTGAAAACGCCATCTGTCACAATTAGTGTTGGTTTATCAGAAGAATGTTTTTTCAGTAATTTTTCTAAATGGGCCATATCCCGGTGGTGGTAAATCCGAAACAAGGCAGAACTGAGTCGGCATCCCTCAAAAAGGCTTGCATGGTTGAATTCATCTGCCAAAATGAGGCCCTTGTTTTTGGACAGGGTTGGAATTAGAGAGATGTTTGCTGTGTACCCGGAGTTAAAAACAAGACAGGAAGGAACTTTTTTAAAAGAGGATAATTTTTCTTCTAATTGGTCATAAAGAATCGAGTTGCCTGAAATCAATCGGGAGGCCCCAGCCCCCACCCCATGGCTTTGTATGATCTGAATCGAGACAGCTTTAAGTGCTGGATGATTTGCTAACCCTAAGTAATTATTGGAAGAAAGAGATATGACCGTTTTACCCCCAATTGAAATGGTTGTGTCTTGTTCACCTTCAATCGAAATGAGCTTTCGTAATAGGTTTTGATTTTTGAGATTTGTAATCTCTTGGTGAAATCCTGCAACCATAATGCCCTCTTTTTCCTTTTGGGGTTGCGTGTTTTTGGCATATATTTAGGATCAAAGTCAAGGTTTCCCTGGGGGAAAAGAGCCACTATTTTAAATTATTAAAATGGTATAACTATTGGAAAAACACGGGAAAGATCCTTTTTCAGGTCCAGAAAGCACTTGACATAGATAATGCATGAGGTTAAAATAAAACTAAATATTTAAAGGAGTTCGAGTACTCACACACACAACGTGGGGAGGTTTGGATGTTCGAACGATTTACCGATAAGGGAAGGAAAATAATCATTTTGGCCCGGGAAGAGGCGGAAAGGCACCAAAATGATTATTTAGGAACAGAACATCTTGTTTTGGCTGTTTTAAGAGAAGGAGATGGCGTTGCCCTTGCGGTTCTCAAAAAAATGGGGCTTTCTCCTGAACAAGCAAAATTAGAAATTGAACGGAACCTTCCCAGCGGCAGTAATACCATGACGTTTGGTGAAATTCCATTTACTCCTCGCGTGAAAAAAGTCATTGAGTATGCAGTGGAGGAAGCCAGGCTTTTAGGCCATAGTTATATCGGAAGTGAACATCTTTTATTGGGACTTTTAAGGGAAGAAGAGGGAATTGGAGGAAAAATTTTGAGAAGCCTAGGTGCCAATTTGCTAACGGCCAGGCAACTCACTGTTAATCTATTGAAGAAAAGCACACCCCGAGAAAAAGATAAGAAAAGTAATACACCCGCCTTGGATGAATTTGGGCGAGATCTAACCCAACTGGCGGCGGAAAATGGTTTAGACCCGGTCATCGGACGTGGGGATGAAATTGAGCGCGTCCTCCAAATCCTGACTCGGAGAACCAAAAACAATCCGGTATTAATTGGGGAGTCCGGAGTGGGAAAAACCGCTATTGTAGAAGGGTTGGCTCAAAGAATTGTGGGCTCGGAAGTCCCGGACAATCTTTTAAATCAGCGTGTGATTGCCCTTGATTTGGGTTCCCTTGTTGCCGGGACCAAATACAGGGGCCAGTTTGAGGAACGTTTGAAAGTGGTAATGAAAGAAATTGTCCACGCTGGAAATATAATCATTTTTATTGATGAACTTCACACGTTGGTGGGGGCTGGGGCAGCCGAGGGATCCATTGATGCCTCTAACATGTTGAAACCCGCTTTGGCACGGGGGGAAATTCAGTGTATTGGTGCCACCACGCTTGATGAGTATAGGAAATATATTGAACGGGACGGTGCTTTGAAAAGGAGATTCCAGCCCATCTATGTTCATCCTCCTTCAGTGGATGAAACCATCCGAATTATTAAGGGATTACGGGATCGGTATGAGGATCACCATGGCGTTGAAATTTCCGAAGGGGCTGTTTCGGAGGCGGTTCGGCTCTCGGATCGTTACATTTCCGATCGTTTTTTGCCCGATAAAGCCATTGACGTGATTGATGAGGCAGGGTCTAGGGCGAAACTTCAAAGTTTCTCCCTTCCCGAGGAATTGAAAGTTCTGGAGCAAGAATTAAAAAAAGTTTCCCGCGAAAAGGAAATATCCATAAAGATTCAAAATTTTGAAGAAGCGGTAAAGTTGAGAGAGGAGGAAGAACGGTTAAAAAAACTCCTTGAAGACTCAAAGAAAGAATGGAAGAGTACCCAAGAAAAACAGAAGCCCACCATTGGGAAGGAAGAGATTGCCTATGTTGTTTCAAAAATGACAGGGATTCCGCTTTACAAGTTGGAAGAGGAAGAAACCAAAAAATTAATCAATATGGAGGAAAATCTCCATGTCCGATTGATTGGCCAAGATGAAGCGGTGGGGGCTGTCTCAAGGGCAATTCGGCGTTCCCGTGCAGGGTTAAAAGGCGAGAAAAGACCCGTTGGTTCATTTATTTTCCTGGGTCCTACAGGTGTTGGAAAAACCGAATTGGCCCGGGCTTTGGCTGAATTCTTATTTGATGATGAGGATGCCTTGATTCGCATTGATATGTCTGAGTACATGGAAAAATTCAGCAGTTCCAGGTTAATGGGAGCCCCTCCAGGTTATGTGGGTTATGAAGAAGGGGGGCAGCTTACCGAAAAGGTAAGAAGGAGGCCTTATTCTGTCGTTTTGTTTGATGAAATTGAAAAAGCCCATCCCGACCTTTTCAATGTCCTCCTCCAGGTTTTAGATGATGGTTGTCTAACGGATAGTTTGGGGAGGAAAGTGGATTTCCGGAACACGATCCTCATTATGACATCCAATATCGGAGCCAGATTAATTGAAAAGGGGGGGGCTTTAGGTTTCCAAAAGGAACAGGGGGGAGAACGGTTTCAACGTATGAAGGGTGATGTGCTCGGGGAGCTCAAGCGGACTTTTAATCCCGAATTTCTAAACCGTGTAGATGATATTGTCGTCTTCCATCCTTTAAAACCAGAGCACCTTTCTCAAATTATCGATAATCTAATCCAAGACCTGAATCGGCGGCTTGTCGAAAAAGGAATTCAATTGGAAGTTTCAGACGAGGTGAAAAGTTGGTTGATGAATGAAGGATTCCAGCCAGCTTATGGTGCCCGCCCCATGAGACGAGCCATCCAAAAGAATATTGAGGACCCTCTTTCCGAAGAGTTAATTAAGGGCCGCTTTAAGGACAATAAAAAAATTAAGGTTTTAATTCAGGGTAATATTCCTGTCTTCACCGAAGAAGAGGCCTTGGCTGAGGTCTAATTGGACCTAGATGAGTATAATACATGAGGCTCTCAAGAAGGCACAGAAAACAACAGAGCCACGCCTTCCTTTTAACGAAATAAAAGATCGCTCCTTCACTGAACCAACCCCGTTTATTAGGGGGAGAAGACTCTCTTTTGGGTTAATCCTTCTTACCTGTATTTTATTGGCTGTTACCACCATCCTCTATCTCACATCAAGGGACAACCATCCGGTTCCAAACTCCGTTTCAATAACATCACTCCCCCGGACCACGGAAAAAAACCAAACAATGTTACCTTCCTCTCCTGTTTCCAAGAATTTACGTGATGTCCAATATCAAGTGTTATTTGATAAAGGAGTGGTTATGTTAAATTCAGGGAATCTGAGCGGGGCGGAAAAATATTTCTCAGAAGCGGTAACCTTAAACCCCCTTTTTCCCGAGGCCCACAATGGTTTGGGACTCATTTATAAAAAACAAGGCGAAATGGAAAAGGCGAAGGAGCATTACCAGAATGCCATAGGTTTGAAATCTGATTATTCGGAAGCCCTAAATAATTTAGCCGTAATGCTGGACCAGAAGGGGGAATTTCAGAAGGCTCAAGGGCTTTATCAACGGGCTCTTCAGCATCGCCCCGGTTATTCGGATGCTCATCTAAATTTTGCCATATCTCTTGAAAAAGCAGGATTTTTGGATAAAGCCAAAAGAGAATACGAACACTTTCTTTCCTCCGCCTCCCCAGAACAGTCAGGCCTGGTCGAAAAGATCAAAGCCCATTTAAGACAACTTTAAAGCAGATCCTTCACATATTGGGCAAAATGACCATTTTGGCAATAGAAACCTCCTGTGATGAAACCTCGGTTGCAATCGTCCGAGATGGAAAAGATATTTTATCCAATGTTCTTTTATCCCAAGAAAGGGTTCATGGTCGTTTCGGAGGGGTTGTCCCTGAATTGGCTTCCCGCCAGCACTTAGAAGTGCTGGATGATTTGGTTATAAAGGCGGTAAAAAAAGCATCGGTGGGTTGGAAGGAAATTCGTGGGATAGCGGTGACATATGGGCCCGGATTAATTGGCGCATTACTGGTCGGGGTCTCTTATGCAAAGGCCTTGGCCTATGCCTTGGATATTCCCTTACTGGGGGTTAATCACCTGGAGGGCCATCTTTTTGCTCCCCTTTTTGAATACCCCGAGATTAAATTTCCCACCGTTGCTTTAATTGTTTCCGGGGGACATACCCACCTTTTTTTGGTAAAGAAAGTTGGAATATATAAATTATTGGGAAAAACACGGGATGATGCTGCGGGTGAGGCTTTAGATAAGGGGGCGAGAATGATGGGGTTGGGGTTTCCAGGAGGGCCCATCCTGGATCAACTTTCTTCTCAAGGGGGGACCCCTAAAATTGATTTTCCCAGGGCGTATTTAGGTCCAGACTCTTTAGATTTTAGTTTTAGCGGAGTGAAGACTGCTCTACGTGATTATTTAGGAAAGAATGTTTATTCAAAAGAGGAATTGGAAAATCAGCTTCCCGACCTTGCTTCAAGTTTTCTACAAGCAGTAGTTGATGTTTTAGTAGA
The DNA here is from genome assembly GCA_036397255.1 of Nitrospiria bacterium. Lineage (NCBI taxonomy): Bacteria > Pseudomonadati > Nitrospirota > Nitrospiria > Nitrospiria bacterium. The sequence continues at coordinate 40,778 of DASWJH010000018.1, read as the reverse complement.
AAAGGGGCTACAAGCTGCCAAAAGATCAGGTGTAAGTCAAATTGTGGTTGGGGGGGGTGTTTCTGCAAACTCACTATTGAGGAAGCAGATGTTCCAAAAAGGGTCCGAAGAGAGGATTGACCCTTTTTTTCCATCCCCGTTTCTCTCTACCGATAATGCGGGGATGGTGGGGCTGGTAGGGTGCTATCTTTTTCAGAAGGGGATTTACTCTTCCTTTGATTTAAACCCAAAGGCTAATTTATCGCTTTCAGAGGAAAATTTGGCCTTTTAAAATGGGTTTAGGCAGCATAATAACACCTTAATTCCTTCCCAGAAACCTCGGTGTTTTTGCCCCTTTTGGCTTGACAGAGGAAAAAGGACACTTTATACTTGGTCGATTTAGGAAAGAAAATAGATCCAGTGTATATTCGGCCCAATGAAATCCCCAAAGAGGGGTTGACCCTTCGTTGCGATTTGCCTGCCATTCAAATGGATCTAAACTCTACCGGAGTGGAATTAAAAAATATAATTTCCGTAGACCTGGCCATTGAGAAATTTCAAGAATTGGTTACCATAGAGGGAGAGATTTTTACAACCTTGTTTTTGGAATGCGGCCGTTGCTTAAGTGAATTTACCCAGCCTTTAAAGGTGGCTATCCATTCACAGTTCCTTTCTGACGGGGAGGGGCAAACCGAAGATGAGTCCTATGATGGCTCCTTGGAGATTCATTTTTATTCCGGGGAGACTATAGATTTAGAAAGTTTAATTAGGGAAAATGTAATTTTAGCTTTGCCCTTTCGTCCCCTTTGCAGGGAGTCCTGTTTGGGGTTATGCAATCGGTGCGGAAGCAATTTAAATAACGGTCCTTGTGGTTGTGAAGCGGAGAAACCCCTGGGACCTTTTTCTATCCTTCAAGATTATTTTTCTTGAGGGACTCGGAAATATAATTGAAAAAAAGGAATTTATATGGCACACCCAAAACATAAAATTTCCAAATCACGGCGGGATAAAAGAAGAACCCATTATAAATTGAGGGCTCCCAGCGTGGTCCTCTGTCCTCAATGCCAAGAGCCAAAACTTCCTCACCGGGTTTGTATGAAATGTGGTTCTTATAAAGGGATGGATGTTATTGCCGTGAAGGAGTCTTAAGTTTTATCCTCTTTTTGAATTCTCTTCAACCCTATCATACCCCTTTAAGGATTTAAATTCTGGAGTGCAAGGATGAGAATTGCCATTGATGCCATGGGTGGGGATAATGCCCCAGAGGCTATCATGGAAGGGGCCATTTCCGCTATCCTCGAATACGATGTCGAACTTATTTGTGTGGGAAATGAAGCCGTCCTTTCCCCTTTGTTAAAAAAAATGGGAGGTGAGAGACCCAATCTTCGAATCGTTCATGCCCCGGAAAAAGTGGAAATGGATGAGTCCCCTTCCCACGCGATTCGGAAAAAAAAGAATTCTTCCATTTGGGTTGCGACCCATTTGATCAAAGAAGGAAAAGCGGAAGCAGTGATTAGTGCGGGAAATACCGGTGCCGCCATGGCCACCGCCTTGTTTATTTTGGGCCCCCTCAAAGGGGTGGATCGGCCTGCCATTGCCACCGTGTTACCCACCCTTCAAGGCTCTGCCCTTTTACTGGATGTTGGGGCCAATGTAGATTGTAAGCCCAATAACCTTTTACAGTTTGCCATAATGGGGGAAGAATTTGCCCGGCGGGTTCAGGGAAAGGTCAATCCAAGGGTGGGGCTTTTAAGTATCGGTGAAGAGGCTATTAAAGGGAATGAATTAACAAAGGAAACCTTTCGGCTCCTTCGGGAAAGAGACCTTAACTTTATTGGTAATGTTGAGGGGCGTGATGTTTATAATGGAAACGCAGACGTAATTGTCTGTGATGGGTTTATTGGAAATGTGGTTTTAAAGGTCAGTGAGGGTCTTGCGGATACCATTGGTAATTTTTTAAAAAGAGAAATCGAGGGATCCAGTCTGGGAGTTTTGGGATACCTGCTCTTGAAACCCGCCTTGAACCGTTTCAAAAAAAAAGTGGATTATGCCGAATATGGAGGGGCTCATTTATTGGGGGTCAATGGGGTAAGCATAATTTGTCATGGAAGATCATCCGGGAAGGCGATTAAAAATGCAATCAAAATGGCCAAACAGGCATTAGAACAAAGGGTGAATGAGGCTATTCAAAGAGATATTGAGCGCCAAATGAACCCCGAGGAGAAAGAAAGGGAAAAGAAATAATGGCTGACCCGTCTGGGGGGCTTCGTTCATGTATTGTTGGGACCGGCTCCTTTGTTCCCAAAACAGTTTTTACCAATAAAGATTTCGAGAAAATGGTTGATACAACCGACCAATGGATTTTAGACCGAACTGGAATTCGGGAGCGTCGAATTGCCGATGAAAAAGAGGCTTCTTCCGATTTAGGGTTCCCGGCTGCTCAGAAGGCATTAGAAGAAGCGAAAATTGATCCAATGGAGATTGACCTCATTCTGGTTGCAACGACAACTCCCGATATGTTGTTTCCCTCTACAGCATGTCTCATCCAGAATCGGTTGGGGGCCAAGAGGGCGGTTGCTTTTGATCTTGCTGCAGCCTGTTCGGGGTTTATTTTTGCCCTCTCAGTGGGTGATCAATATATCCGGAGTGGAACCTATCAAACGGTGTTGGTCATCGGGGCAGAGGTGATGTCAAAAATTACAAATTGGAAGGACCGGTCTACCTGTGTCCTGTTTGGAGATGGGGCAGGGGCGGTTGTTTTAAAACCAACTCTTGAGGAAAGGGGAATTCTTTCCAGCCATCTTCATTCAGATGGCGCCTATTGGGATTTAATTTATGTCCCGGGGGGGGGCTCAAAAGAGCCGCCTTCAGAAACCTTGCTGAAGGGTGGTTCCCAATATATTAAGATGAGGGGAAACGAAACCTTTAAAATTGCTGTGAAGACTTTGGAGGAGGTGACCCGCGAAGCCTTGAGAGAAAATGGTTTAACCCTGGATCAAATTAGCCTTTTTATCCCTCACCAAGCAAATTACCGTATTTTAAAGGCTACTGCAGATCGATTAGGACTACCTATGAATAAGGTTTTTTTCAATGGGGACCGATATGGAAATACCTCTGCTGCATCCATTCCCATTGCCTTGGATGAGGCCGTTCGGACGGGAAAGATTTCTCCCATGGATCTTGTTGTTTTAGGCGCTTTCGGAAGTGGTTTAACCTGGGGAGCGATATTGCTTCGATGGTAGGGGCTGAGCCCTTTTATATTCGTCTTTTTAAAAAATTGATCATTACTTGACCATCCATGCAAAAACCTTTTATCAAAAATTTTTGTTGACATCGGAAAAAAATTTTATCAATATCGGGCTGTTCTTGCAAAGGTTTGGTTTCCTGGTTTAACCCTTGGGTTTCACAGAAGAATTTTTTATTCTACTCCAAAGTCTAATTTTGTTTTCTGGGGGGAAGAGTTTAAGCTTTTTTCGGATATGTTTTTTTTGTCTTGAATTAACTCGAAATTTCGTGATAACCCTGAGTTTTCTATAAAAACAACGGTTCGAGAAGATTTATGATTCTCAGAAAGACTTGAAAGGGTGTAAACAATTAAATCCATGGAAGATTTGGTCTTAAAAAATAAAGTGGCGTTGGTGACAGGAGGGGGACAGGGAATCGGTCGCTCGATTTCACTGTCGTTGGCTGAGGCTGGGGCGAGAGTCGCCGTTTCCGATATTCAGGAAGAGCAGGCTCAAATAGTTGCGAAGGAAATCTCCCAGATGAATCAGGAAGCCATAGCGCTAAAAACCGATGTGGCAAAGCAATCCGATGTTCAAAGGAGCGTGAAAGAAACACAACAGCGATGGGGACGGATCGATATATTGGTCAATAACGCGGGAGTTACCCGGGATAACCTTTTATTACGTATGAAGGAAGAGGAGTGGGACCTTGTGATTGCGGTAAATCTAAAAGGAACTTTCCTTTGTACGAAAGAAGCTTTATCATTTATGGCAAAACAAAGATATGGGAGAATCGTGAATATTGCTTCAATCGTGGGGGTCTCCGGGAATGCAGGTCAAGGTAACTATTCCGCTTCTAAAGCGGCTGTGATCGGTTTTACCAAAACAACTGCCCGGGAGTATGCCCTCCGTGGGATTACTGCCAATGCGGTTGCCCCCGGTTTTATTGATACATCGATGACACAGATCCTTTCAGATGAGACCAAACAAAAGCTTCTCCAGCAGATTCCTTTGGGGAGGTTGGGGTCACCTGAAGAAATTGCAAGGGTAGTCCGATTTCTGGTTTCTGAGGATGCATCATATATCACGGGGCAAGTGATCCATGTCAATGGTGGTATGTGGATGGGTTAAATACCATGAAATGGTTTTTTTGTTTTCACAATTAAAGAAAGGGAGAGAATTATGAAAGAGGAGGTGAAGGGAGGAATGGCCGTGGAGCAGAAAATTAGGAAAATTATTGCTGAACAGCTAGGTGTGGAGGAAGAGGAGGTAACCCCAGAGGCCTCCTTTGTTGAGGATTTAGGAGCCGACTCACTGGATACGGTGGAGTTGGTAATGGCCTTTGAAGAGGAATTTAGTATTGAAATTCCAGATGAAGATGCGGAGAAAATCCTCACGGTCCAAAACGCGATCGATTATATTAAAGAAAAACTTTAAAAAATGCTGTCTTTTTATATTTTAAGAGAAGAAATGGGGTGATCTTCTGGAAAAAAGAGTTGTGGTCACGGGGTGTGGGGCCATCACTCCCCTTGGACTCAATGTTCAGGATACGTGGAATAGCCTTTGCGAGGGAAAGTCCGGGGTGGGTAAAATCCAAGGGTTTGATGCGTCCGGATATCCTTGTCAAATTGCGGCGGAAGTAAAAGGGTTTAACCCTCGATCCTTCTTAGAGCAGAAGGAGATTAAAAAGGTTGATACGTTTATCCAGTTTGCAATCGCCGCCAGTCAGATGGCCGTTGATGACTCCAGACTTCCTATTCAGGAAAAAGGGAACGAAAGATTAGGCGTCGTGGTGGGTTCCGGGATTGGGGGTCTTCATGCCATCGAAGAGTGGCACAAGATCTTATTGGAGAAAGGTCCTAAACGGGTTACCCCCTTCTTTATTCCCATGAGTATTATCAATTTGGCAGGGGGCCATATTGCTATCCGTTTTGGGGCCAAAGGGCCAAATTCTGCTGCCGTCACCGCGTGTGCAACTGGGAACCATTGCATTGGGGATGCTTTTAGGATAATTCAGAGAGGAGAAGCAGATGTCATGATTGCGGGTGGAACCGAAGCTGCAATAACTCCTCTGTGCGTAGCGGGATTTGCCTCTTCCAGAGCCCTTTCTGTAAGAAATGATGAACCCCAAAGGGCCAGTCGCCCTTTTGATCGAGGAAGGGACGGGTTTGTACTTGGTGAGGGGGCCGGTATTTTAATTCTGGAAGAGCTCGAATACGCAAAAAGACGAAAAGCACGGATCTACGCTGAGTTAGTGGGTTATGCCATGACCGGAGATGCATTCCATATTACTTCACCACCAGAAGATGGGGAGGGAGCAATGCGGTGCATGAGTATGGCCCTTAAGGACTCCAGTTTGGACCCTTCGCAGATTGGATATATTAATGCTCATGCCACCTCTACCTTTGCAGATAAAGTAGAAACCGCTGCAATCAAACAGGTATTTGGTGAAGCTGCCTATCGAATTCCTGTGAGTTCTACCAAATCCATGACGGGTCACTTACTGGGGGCGGCGGGAGGGATTGAGGCCATATTTTCAATTTTGGCCCTTTATCATGGGATTATTCCCCCGACTATTAATTACGAAGTCCCTGATCCTGAATGTGATCTGGACTATGTCCCTAATAAAGCACGAAAAACGAATATTGAAAGTAGCCTATCCAATTCCTTTGGTTTTGGTGGAACCAATGCTTGTCTTGTTTTTAAAAAATTTTCCGGGTAACCTGATCAACCCTGTTGGCAAGGTTGATGTGAATGTTCATTGGTTAAATGTTACAGAGGAGCAATCAGACCAACATGTCCAGGGACCTTTTATTAACCCTTCAAAATTTTTTAAAGCATTCTTTTCACAATGTATCCCTCCTCGAAGAGGCCATCACTCATAAGTCGTTTCTCAACGAGTTTAGAGAATCCTCCTCCCCTGACAATGAACGGTTGGAATTTTTAGGGGATGCTGTTTTGGATTTGGTCATCCGTGAGTATCTGATCTTCCATTTTCCAACTTCTCAAGAAGGAGAGCTTTCAAAGCGAAAGGCCAGAATAGTCAGTGAACCCTTTTTGGCCTCCGTTGCTCATCGGTGGGATCTGGGATCTTATATACGATTAGGTCGGGGAGAGGAATTAACTGGGGGAAGAGCAAAAGATTCTATTTTGGCCAATACCTTGGAAGCTATTATTGCAGCCATTTTTCTGGATGGGGGGTTGGAAAAAGTGAGGTCCTTTATATTGGCAACATTCGATTTGGGCCAGCTTCATTCCCAATTGCATGATGGGTCCAGGGATTATAAAACTGACCTTCAAGAGTTTTCCCAGAGAAATTTTGAAGTGCTGCCAGTCTACCGGTTGGTGGAGGAAGCAGGGCCAGACCATTGTAAAGAATTTGAAGTGGAATTACGTATTAAAGGAAAACTCTTTGGTCAAGGGAGAGGGCGAAGTAAGAAAGAAGCGGAGCAACAAGCAGCCAAATTTGCTTTGGGTCGATTGAAGGAAACTAGGGATGATTCAGAGTAATTTTTTTACCTTATCTCTTGAAAAATATAAGTTTTGGCCCTGCCGGACCGTTTGACGGATGTGGGTTTTTGAGTTATGATGCACCCATGGTGGAAAAAAGTCCATTGGATTATCAGCGGGCCGGCGTCAATATCGACGAAGGAAATAAATTTGTTAAAATGCTCACCCCCCTAGTCCGTGAAACCCACCGGCCCGAAGTCCTATCGGATATAGGTGGGTTCGGAGGGCTTTTTTGCCTGGACCTCAAAAAGTATCGTCAACCTGTTTTGGTTTCGGGGACCGATGGGGTTGGAACGAAATTAAAACTTTCCTTTCTGCTAAATCAATACAATACCATTGGAATTGATCTCGTTGCCATGTGTGTTAACGATGTGGCTGTGGTGGGTGCAGAGCCGCTCTTTTTTTTAGATTACCTTTCCGTAGGAAAATTAGAAGCGGAACAGTCTTTAGAAGTTATGAAGGGAATTGTGGAGGGATGTAAACAAGCGGGCTGTTCACTTTTAGGTGGGGAAACTGCCGAAATGCCTTCTTTTTATCAGGAAGGGGAGTTTGATTTAGCGGGTTTTTGTGTCGGGGTGGTTGACAAAGAAAAGATGATTAATGGTCGGAGCATTAAAGCGGGGGATCAAATAATTGGTTTTGCTTCCTCCGGATTGCATAGTAATGGGTTTTCTTTGGTTCGTAAACTTTTGTTGGAACAGTTAAAAATGCCCTTGGATGGGTTTGTCCCTGAACTAAAAAAAAACCTAGGTGAGGAACTCATGACCCCTACCCGAATCTACGTAAAATCCGTTTTAAAATTGGTGAGTGAGTTCCCGGTCAAAGGAATTGCCCATATTACGGGGGGAGGGTTAACTGAAAACGTTCCCCGTATCCTACCCAAAGGGTTATCAGCAGTCATCCGTCGGGAGTCTTGGGAAACCCCCTCCATTTTTGGTTTTCTTTCGGAAAAAGGAGAGCTATCGGAAACAGAAATGTTTCGGGTATTTAATATGGGGATAGGGTTGATCATGGTGGTTCCCGGTGGAGTGGAAGAGGGGATGTTAAAGGCCGCAAAAGGTCTGGGAGAAAAGGCTTTTTTGATTGGGAAAATTTCCGAAGGTTCGGGTCAGGTTTGTTATGGTTAAGGAACGAATAGGGTTAGGGATTTTGGTTTCTGGACGCGGGAGTAATTTCCAAGCCATTTTGGATGCGATTGGGAAGGGGAGCCTTTTGGCAAATGTGAATGTTGTCATTAGTGACCGTCCTGAGGTGGAGGCTCTTGAACGAGCAAAAAAATTGAATGTACAAAATGTGTGTGTCGAAGCCTCTTCGTTTGGGAGTCGGGAAGCCCATGAACGGGCTCTTGTAAAGATTTTGGAGAGCTCTCATGTGGATCTGGTTGTCCTTGCGGGTTATCGAAGACTTTTATCCACGGTTCTTATCCAGGCTTTTAAAAACCGAATAATCAATATTCATCCTTCAATCCTTCCAGCCTTTCGAGGGCTTAAAGCCCAAAAACAGGCCCTTGATTATGGTGTTCGAATTTCCGGTTGTACGGTACACTTAGTAGAAGAAGAAATGGATGGCGGCCCCATTATTGTCCAAGCGGCTGTCCCCGTATTTCCGGATGATACGGAAGAAAGCTTATCTTCCCGGATTCTCGACCAAGAGCATCGGATTTATCCTCTGGCGATACAGTGGTTTGCAGAAGGAAGGATCAATGTTGAAGGTCGGCAAGTTTTCGTCCAGGATTTTAGTCACCAGAAAGAAATGACCCTTGCTAACCCATTAACCTGTGGGTAGAGATGCTTTGTCCCAATTGTGGGTATAACCAACAAGAAGGAAATGTTTGTGGCGAATGTCACACCCTACTGAAATCAGTCTCACCCCCTTCGCCCCAAGGAATCGAACAAGGATGGAAAAAACCCAAACCCGTTCGAGAGATAAGCCCAAAAGGTGCTCCAGAAAAGATTATTCCGAAACATCAACAAAACCAAGGGTTGCCAATCTCGCCTTTGAAGGAAAATCCAAAACCTCAGGAAACCCCAAAAAATATTGAACCAGAAAGGGAAGTAAAAGAGGTAAAAAAAATAGAAATAAAAGAAAAAGAAATTCAGGCAGACGAGCTCACTACCCCTTACCAAGAAGGCGTTTCAGTAAGCCTTCACCCGGAAGAAAAAGAAGATCCTCAAAGGGGTTTTGAAGTTGAGGAGAGGAAAAGCGTTTCTTTTAAAGTTCGGAGGCCACAGGACGGGAAAGAATCTCCCCTTTCTATGAGCTTGCAGAAACTTCAGGAGGTCTTGGTCACAACCACTGAAACCCTTGAAGGGGAGAAGATCCATTTCTACCGCGGGTTGGTTCATGCCGATGCTGCAATCAAATTGGATTCTCTTGAAACTATTTTATCATCCATCAAAGAGGTGGGTGGACTTCGAAATACCTCATTTCAAGATCTTCTGAATAAGGCCATCGCCATCGCTACCAGTGATCTAAAAATAGAAGCGGTAAAATTGAATGCCAATGCCATAGTGGGTGTCCGGTTTCAGTATGAGCAGTTTAAAAAAGAAATTTTGGTGGTTCACGTAATGGGAACAGCGGTTCAGACAGGGGGTCCTCCGAAAGAATCCCAAGGGGTTAAAGGTCATGGGTGAGGTTGGGAAGGGTGAAGAGTATATTCAATTGGGGCGCCTTTACCTTAAAGAAGGTAAGCCGGAAGAAGCCCATTATTGCTTTGAGAAAGCTTTTGCTAGGGTAGAGAAAAACTCCGATGTCATTCCATTGGATTTAATTTCATTTTATGGATATACCCTCGCCTATGTTCAGGGTGAAATTGAGGAAGGCCTCCAGCTATGCCGGAAAGTTGTTTCAAGAGGGGAGCCCAAGGGAGATCATTTTTTGAATTTGGGAAGGGTCTACCTATTGCGCGGACAAAAGCCGAAAGCCATCAAAACATTTTACCAGGGCCTCCAAATGGAGCCCCGGCACACGGGGATATTGGTTGAATTAAAACGCTTGGGAAAAAGAAGGCGCCCCTTGCTAAGCCTTTTTTCGCGGCATCATTTTTTAAACCGGTATTTTGGAGTTATTCTTCGAAAAAACCCTTCAGGTTTTCGGTATTGAAGAGGTTGGAGTTACCCTGGAGAGATAAGAGTATATTGAATTGGTATGGGGCGGTAGCTCAGTTGGGACCTGCCGGCAGGCAGGGAGCGGCTGGTTCGCAGATGTATGTTAATATTTTGAAGTCGATTCGAAATAATCGTTTTTATGTTGGACATACGAATGACTTGGAGCGGCGCTTAAAAGAACATTGGTCAGGGGGGACTGCTTCGTTAAAGGGATGGAAGCCATACAAACTTGTTTACTCCGAGAAATTTGAGACGCGAGAAGAAGCAATTTCAAGGGAGAAATATTTTAAAAGTGGGACTGGTCGGGAGAAACGACTAGGCTTAATAACAAACTTTCCTCAGGAATTAGTTCGTGGTTTTAATGTGGGGCGGTAGCTCAGTTGGGAGAGCGTCGCGTTCGCAATGCGAAGGTCGAGGGTTCGATCCCCTTCCGCTCCACCATCCATTTTTCCCAATTCCGGAAAACAACTTCTTACCCCCAATTTGAGTACATTATTGTAGAGGGGGATCGAACGAGGAGTTTTAGGGGAGAGGCTCCCTTATTCTTCGGGGGTCACAGTCCTGGAATTTTCAGGACGCCCTAGGGGGCTGGCCCCCTGGGGAAAGCGAGTTCACTAGAAACGAGCGTGTGAGATTCCCCTTCCGCTCCACCAGGTATTCTTTTTATTGATGCCCTCTTTTCGAGGGCATTTTAATTTTGGGAGACGAAGGCCAAATGAGGAAAAGGGAACGCTAAAAAAGGAACAAGAAAAAATGATCCTATGTATTGCAAAGATAAATCATTGTGATATTTTGGTCCTAGGGTAAATCGTAAAGAAAATTTTTAAAGTAGGAATTTTGAAGAAATTTTAGAAATAGGGAAGGAGACAGGAGGGGCGTTTGGGAAGGTGGGGAAAGGCTATTTTAGGGAATTTACATGAAATCCTAAAGTTTACTCAAACACGGGTTCGTCATTCATTCAACGAATTACAAAATTCTCAAAAAAATGGGGACCCATTCGGTTATGGACGCATTTTTCAATATTTTCCTTTTTGGCAAACCCGATTTGAAATAGAAGGAAGTGCTTACGGGGGGGAAACCGATTATTCAAGGGAGAGAATTTCCCCCCTGAATCTTCCCGAAATTCAAAATTTCTTTAATGTGAAAGATTTATCGATTCTGGAGTTGGGGCCCTTGGAGGGTGGGAACACGTTAAAATTATGTCAAATGGGTGCCCGCAAAGTGACAGCCATCGAGGGGAGGCCTGAAAATTTCATTAAATGTTGTGTGATCAAAAACCTTTACGGTTTGGAGGAAGCCAAATTTTATCTGGATGATGTGAGAAAAATCTCCCAAGAAAAGTATGGAACATTTGATATGGCTTTGGTAGCGGGGATCCTTTACCACTTAGATGATCCCCATTTGTTACTCAACCGTTTGAGTCAGATGACCGATGTGCTCCTTTTGGCAACCCACTATGCGGATGAAGCCTCCCCTTTTCCCACTGCCCAGGTAATAGAACTTTCTACAGAATTTGGAACCTATCGAGGTAAAGTATATAGTGAAGGGGCCCAGGTCAATATTAATTCCGGTCTTCAACCCACTTCTTTCTGGCCATTTGAAAACGACCTTCTTCAGATGTGTAAAGATATCGGCTTTAAAGATATCACTGTTCTTAAAAAGAATCCTATCCCTTCAGAACCATTTAAAGTCATATTTTTTATAGCCAAAAAATAGTCCCGGCCCAACAAGATCTGTTTCTATCCCTTCGGTCCAACCTTTAATAAACCCCATTTATAAAAAGAAATATGAACGTATGTTATCAGAGATATGACCAAAAAGTGTCTCCCTCCCCTTAAAAGCCTTATTACTCATCTCCTTTCCATGGATTTTTTTGTTTGAAAAAAGTTCTTTTTAAATGAATCTATAAGAAAATGGATTTATGGGGCCCTTAAAGGGCCAAACCCTTATTTTTTTGAAAGTTTTTTTCTAAAATTTATAGCCCAAAATGTCAAAAAGTGTCACCAAAACCTTTTGATTGTGACGTTTTATGTTTACTGATTGATTTTGTCTCAAATCCCTAATCTACAATAAGTCATTGATAATTATATGAAATTCTGTAGGTCTGTGGGTCCCATTTCGCTGGCATCATTCCTGCTATTTATACGGGACAACGATCCGTTTTTTAGGTTGCCTTTTATTCGGCTTCCAGATGGAGAAGGATAACAACGAAAAAAAGGAGGTTTCGATGTTTAAAGTTCTTAAAGGTAAAAAAGGTTTTACACTGATTGAGTTAATGATCGTGGTTGCGATCATCGGAATTCTGGCGGCCATCGCCATTCCAAACTTCTTAAAATTCCAGGCCAAATCCCGTCAGGCAGAGGTTAAAACAAACCTAGGAGGGATGTTTACGGCTGAAGAGTCTTATAGGGCTGAGTTTTCCACCTATGTGACAGACCTGATTGCCATTGGGTGGGGTCCGTCCGGCTCTCCTCGTTACCTGTATGGTTTTTTGACGGAGTTTGGTGGTACCGCTACCACTAAGGACACGTTGGTGAGCGGAATTTGTGCGGCTAATGCTGCTTGCCGAATCACCAACATGAATGACAGTACAGGTACGCCCTATGGCAATGGGGACCTTCCTGCAAGTACCGCCAGTGCGACGTTCTATACCGCGGGGGCCGTAGGAAACGTGGATAACGATGTCACTGATGATCAGTGGACCATGACGGCCACTCGGGTCCAAACCAATGTGACTAACGACGTATCTCAGTAATTAAAAAAGAAAGAAGGGGAAGGTGGATTTTTAAAAACCTTCCCCTTTCTTTTTAAGGTGTCCATATGAGATTGCTTTTACAAAAAAAAGGATTCACCCTAATCGAGTTGATGATTGTGGTTGCCATTATTGGAATTTTAGCCGCCATTGCCATCCCCAATTTCCTTAAATTTCAGGCCAAAGCTAGACAGGCGGAGGTCAAAGCAAACTTAGGATCCCTTCATACCGCACTAGAATCATTCAATGCAGAATATGGGTCTTATACTACGGATTTATTTATTATAGGGTGGTTGCCCTCCGGGACCCCCCGATATGATTATGGATTTTTGACAGACGCCCCCGATCCGGGGGGGGCTTTGGGAGGTTCGGGTGTGGCGGCAGGGCGAAATTCTGCCGATGCGGTTTTGCCAGCCTCACAATTAGTAAGTATGAGAAAAAGCAATGGAACCCAGTATGAAGCGGGTGACCTTCCAGCAAGTACCGCTTCCCGGACCGCCTATACCGCGGGGGCGATTGGGAATTTAGACGATGATCCCACAGACGATATCTGGACCATGGGGCAGGATCGAAATTTGATAAATTTTTACCCCAACGACGTTGGAAGTTAGGGGGTTTTTCAAGAGACCGGAACGGGTCAAATGAGTAACAAAAGTAATCCCACATTCCCTTCCTTTTTGAGCTTTTTCCTTTTAACTCTTCTATGTATCGCAGCCGTTTACCAAGGGGGGAGTCCCTATCCTTCTCTCACCCTTTTACGTTTAGGGGTTCTATCTTTAGCGGGTATGGTTATATGGCTTTTTCTTAAAACCTGTCCGTTTGAAATCCCCAAAAGCACTTCCTATCCCTATATACTCCTCTTTGTTCTTTTCATTATTTGGACAACCGTCCTCTCTCCATATAAAAATATCAGCATTGAGTGGGGGATAACCCTTGCCATGTATATATTCTTTTTTGGATTGACCCTTTTATTTTTTCAGTCCAAAGAAAAGATTTGGTTTGGGATCGGTTGCCTATTGATATTAGGAATGTTTGAAGCCCTCCTGGGGATTGTTCAATTTTTTATTTTGGACTATTCCCGGGCCAAAGGGACTTTTTTTAATCCAAATTTTTTCGGTGGGTTTTTGGTTCCCATAATATCCCTTCTAATGGCGTTCTTATTTTTTAAAAATCGGGGGGTTGAACAAGACATTGAATCGGTTTTAAAGAGAAGTTGTCCAATCTCTTTAAAGGGCCTGGCTGGAATTTGTGTGGTTTTTATGGTTTTTGGGTTGTTTTTGTCGGGGTCCCGTGGGGCGATCCTATCTTTTTTGGTCTCCGGTTTGATTCTCCTTTGCGTGGGTTATGGGAAAAAAGGGTTCATCGGGCTTTTTTTATTTTTCATTTTATTTCTGGTTATCCCTAATCCCGTTCATGAGCGTTTAATGAAACTTGCTACACTGGATCTCTCTTCTTATTCAAGATTTGACATTTGGACTCAATCATGGAAAATGCTAATGGATCATCCCAAGGGGGTAGGCCTTGGAATGTTCAAATATTATTGGCCTCAGTATAATTTTCCCTTGGAGGGAACTTTTTCACGCTTTGGTCGATGGACGGTTACGCCTCATAATGAATTTCTTCAAATCGGGGTGGAAATGGGATTTGCCGGTTTAGGGGTTTTCCTTTTGGGGTTGTTTTCTTTTGGCCGGGATTGCTGGAAAAAAATGTATCGGAAGACTTCTGAAAATTTTTTAGCTATTGTGATCGGTCTGGCCACAGGAATGATCGGTACATTATGTCATAGTTTCGTGGATTCCAATTTTCATGAGCCTGCCATTGCGCTTCTTTTTAGTTTTTCCGCTGGTCTGCTGATTTGTATAAAAAAGTTGATCCATCCGGAGGATTGTTTTCGAATTAACCCCCCCCAAAAAAAATATTCACAGATCCAATTCTATAAAGTTTCTACCGTAATTGTTTTTGTGCTCTTAGGCTTGATCATTGTAAAACCTATGTTAGGATATTCCTATTCAAGAATGGGAGACCAGGCTTTAAAAGAGGAGAATTTGGATCTTGCGGCACGTTATTACGAAAATGCCACCTGGTGGGACCCAGGAAAAACACAATATCATTCCAATCTGTCGGCAACTCTGTTTTTAAAATATGTCACCACCAAGAATGTAGAGTGGGTCAATGATGCCAATTTTGAGTTGGTTTACTCCGGTTATTTGAACCCCAAAAATGAGGAATTCCCAAGGAGGTTGGGGTATGTTTATTCCGTAGTTGCCCTTTTTACGGAAGAAAAAGAAATTCAGGAATATCTTTATGAAATTTCCCTTGGATATTATGGGAAGGCCATTGAACTGAACCCCTTTCAAACCCAAAATTTCCAAGAGGCGGGAAAAATCCATTTAAAATTAAGCGATTTCCAAACCGCAAGGGGGGCTTTTGAAAAAGCGTTGGAACTGGAGCCCTTTTTCCTTCCTTCTCTTGTTTCTCTGGGACAGATGGATTTGGATGAGGGGCATATCAAACAGGGGGCCAACCGATTTTCTAGGGTTTTGGAATTGTACAAAAACTCATTTAACTGGAAGGGGTTGACTCCCTATGAGAAAGAATTTTTAAAAATTGATATTAAAGGGGTCAGAGGTTCTTTGAAGGGGGTTCACGAATTAAATAGAGATCATGGAAAACAGGATTTTTAAAAGGTGGTTCATCGGTGTTTTAATTTTAAGCATTTTTCCCATTTTGGGGATCATGGTTGTGGTGCAGCAAAAAATTGATCGTCAAAAGGGAACCTTTGAAAAAATAGAGAAATTCTCCTACCTTCCCTCAGGTCAATTTTTAAGTGTTGCCGCCTTAGAATATCGGGAGGCTTTCGCGGATTTATTATGGTTGAGGGCGATTCAGTATGTGGGGAGTGCGGATCGAAATGAAATGGGCAATAGTTGGTTTTTTGGGGTATTGGACCGGGTGACGGATCTGGATCCGAATTTTGCCTATGCCTATCAATTCGGGGGAATTGTTCTTTCTGTTATGTCTGATGAGGTAGCACTTAGTAATGCCATTTTAGAAAAAGGTTTAAAAAATAGACCCGATTATTGGCAAATTCCTTTTCACCTTGGGTTTAACTATTTCTACCATATGAAGGACTCCTTAGAGGCGGCAAAGTATATGGAAATTGCTTCCAAGATAGAGGGGCATCCTCCTTATCTTCCCCTTTTAGTGGCGCGGTTTTATAGTAAAGGAGATGAGGAGAAAACTGCTTTGGTATTTTTGTTAAGCGTTTATGAAAATACCCGGGATGAACGAATTAAAATGAAAATCGCTGAAAGAATTGAAGCTTTTAGAAAGGGAGAGAAATTTTAAATGGTTCTAGTAGAAAAAATTGTTTTAAAGAAAGGTGTGCCATGGAGGTTATTCGAACAGAGGATTTAACCAAAGTATTTCGATCCGGTTTTCGTCGGAAACAATTTTTGGCCTTGGATCGTTTGGGTTTTCAAGTTCAGGAAGGGGAGATTTTCGGGTTTTTGGGGCCCAATGGCGCTGGAAAGACCACCACTTTAAAAGTTTTAATGGGCTTTATTCGTCCTTCCTCTGGAAAGGCTTGGTTATTAGGGGAGGCGTTGGGAAACCCTAAGGTCAAGCAACAGATTGGGTTTCTTCCGGAGTCCCCTTATTTTTACGATTATTTAACCGCAAAGGAATTTCTTGGTTTTTATGGAAGGCTATTTGGCCTTTCAAAAAAAGAAATAAAGGAAAGAACAGAAGACTTGTTAAAATTAGTGGGACTTGGGTCCCGTGGGACCCTCCAATTAAGAAAATTCTCTAAAGGGATGTTACAGAGAATTGGAATCGCCCAAGCCCTCATCAATGATCCCAAACTGGTGATTTTGGATGAACCCATGTCGGGTTTAGATCCCATCGGACGAAAGGAAGTTCGGGATCTTATTTTGCGGTTAAAGGGGCAGGGGAAGACGGTGTTTTTTAGTTCCCATATTATTCCAGATGTTGAGATGGTCTGTGACCGAGTGGGTATTCTGGTCAAAGGCCGTTTGAAGGATATTGGCCATCTCAATGAAATTCTAGAAACAAGAATAAAATATACAGAGGTGGTGATCGGTGCATGTGATGACCCCCTGGTTAATGCCCTGGACCCTTTTTCGGGGGGATATTCGAAAAGCGGTGAACAGTTTATTTTTCGCATTGCTAGTGAGGATAACCTTGAAAAAGTTCTGGTCACTGTCATGAATTTAAAAGGAAAAATTATTTCCGTTTTGCCGATTAAGGAAACGTTGGAGGAACATTTCATTCGGGAATCTAAAGAAGGAAACGGATAGGGATGAAACTTTTTGCCATTGCTTATAATACCTTTAAAGAAGCGGTTCGGGATAAAATATTATACAATTTGCTGATTTTTGCCCTTCTCCTGATTGGCGGGTCAATTTTGATTGCAACACTGACGGTGGGAGAACAATCTAAAATAATTATGGACATTGGGTTGGCCAGTATCAACCTGTTCGGAGTGATGATTGCCATTTTTTTGGGGATTGGTTTAGTGAGCAAGGAAATCGAGAAAAGGACCATTTACACGGTTCTTTCAAAACCCATTGGCAGGTCTCAATTTCTCTTGGGAAAATATGCCGGTTTACTGTTAACCCTCTTGGTGAATTCTATGATTATGACCGTAGGGCTTTATTTGGTGTTAATGGTCAATGAGGTTCGCTGGAGCCATAGTATGTGGAACGTGGAACCTCGAATTTTGCAGGCGGTGTTTCTCATCTACTTGGAGTTAATGATCATCACGGGGGTTGCCCTTTTGTTTTCCACCTTTACCACCTCTACCCTTGCGGCCATATTTTCCATTTTCATTTATGTAATCGGTCATATCAGCGGAGATTTGGTGGGGTTGAGTCAGAAAGTTTCCATAGGTTTTTTAAGTGTTTTGTTAAAAGGTCTGTATTATATCCTTCCCAACCTTGATCAGTTTGACATTAAAGGACAAGTTGTTCATCAGGTTTTGGTGGAACCTTCCTATTTTCTGTTAACCTCGATCTATGCCTTCCTTTACGTCAGTTTATTGTTTGTTATTTCCTCGGTTATTTTCCAAAGGCGGGAATTTAAATAACCCCTCTTCTAATTTCTCCCACCCTTTTTTGGGTTTCTTGACAGGTTCCGAATTTACGTTAGACTGTTCATATAATGAACAGTTTGGATGATGAAGCCCTTCGAACGTTACATATCCTAAATGAGGTTTCAAAAAACAATCAATTAACCCAACGGGTCCTTAGTGAACGCCTGGGGGTTGCACTTGGGTGTACTAATCTATATCTAAAACGTCTTATTAAGAAGGGTTTGATCAAAGTTAAGGGGATTCCTGGGAAAAGGTATTTATATTATCTTACCCCCAATGGATTTTCAGAAAAAACGGCTTTATCCTTCCGGTATATACAATTTTCCTGGAAAAATTTTAAGGAACTTAGACAGCAATGGCTTGGGGTCTTTGAAGACCTTCAAATATATGGTGTGAGAAGAGTTGTGCTTTGTGGGACGGATGGGATGTCTGAACTTGCGTTTCTTTCCATAGGGGAAACCGACCTTGAAGTTGTTGGAGTAGTTGATGAAGAGAGGGTTGGTAAAAATTTTTGTGGTCATAAGATTGAACCATTTTCATGGGTATGCAGAAATAAATTCGATCGAATAATATTAATACCCAATCCAATTGAATTAGGTAAAGTTCAGAACCACCGGGAAGCGTTGATTTCTAATGGTGTGGGAGAAGAAGAAATGGTTTTTTTGAACCCTGGAGAACATAGTTTAAGGAAGGAAAAAAGTAATAAAGCGTGGATTTATTCGAATGGAAGTTAAACCGTTAACGATTATAGAACCCCGAAAAGGTGTTCGCCCAGTAAAATTTAAAGATTTTATCCATTATTTTGATCTGTTTTATTTTTTGGTTCTAAGAAGTATTAAAGTTAAATATAAACAGACATTTTTAGGGCCCATTTGGGCTTTGGTTCGACCGATCACCCAAATATTAATTTTAAGTGTTTTTTTTGGGAAAGTCCTAGGTGTTCCTTCAAATGGGGTACCCTATCCCCTCTTTGTTTTAGGGGGGTTACTTCCTTGGATTCTCTTTGTGTCGATTATTTCCCAATCGACAGAAAGTGTGGTTGGGTTTTCAAATATTATTAAAAAAGTTTTTTTCCCTCGTTTTATTATTCCCATGTCCACCTTGGGTCCTGCATTAATTGAGTTTTTTTTGGCCAATGTACTTCTAGTGGGTTTAATGGTTTATTACAGATTCTCCCCAGGAAGAGAAATTATTTTAATCCCATTTTTGGTATTTTTGACCGTTATTTCAGCAATTGGAATAGGGATGTTTTTAGCCGCTTGGAATGTTTTTTTTCGGGATTTTCGGTTTATGGTTCCTCTTTTGCTCCAGGGTTGGATGTTTTTAACTCCTATTATTTATCCATTGAGTATTATTCCAAAATCTTGGCAGAAATGGTTTTATTTTAACCCCATGACTGGCATTGTTCAAAATTATAAAGCAGCATTGGTAAATCAACCCTATGACATTTTTGGACTTATGGTTTCCACTTTTCTTTGCTTTGGTTTGTTTTTGTGTGGTTTTATTTTTTTTATTCGGTCAGAACATAAATTTGTTGATGCTTTATAAACAGTTTTTTAAAAAGGTATAGATAATGGATCCGGCGATTGCCGTCAAAGGGTTAGGCAAGTGCTATACACTTGGTCAAGCAGCCAAGGGTTTTCCATTTTTTCAACAAAAAGTTTCGGAGGTATTCCAAAACTCCTTCCTAAAAAATGGAAAGAAGAGCCCATCTTATGGCCAAAGGGAAGTAATTTGGGCCTTAAGGGATGTCTCTTTTGAGGTGAAACCCGGAGAGGTTGTTGGAATAATCGGTCGTAATGGGACAGGAAAAAGCACTTTATTGAAAATTTTAAGTAGAATTACTGAGCCTACGGAAGGTAAGGCCGAACTAAGGGGAACAGTGGCCAGTCTCTTGGAAGTGGGAACCGGGTTTCATCCAGATTTAACCGGTCGGGAAAATATTTATCTAAACGGTGTTTTGATGGGCATGAAGAAAAAGGAAATCGACGGGAAATTTGATGAAATAGTGGATTTTGCAGAAATAGAGAAATTTCTGGATACCCCTGTTAAGCGTTATTCCACTGGAATGTATCTTAGGTTAGCCTTTTCTGTGGCTGCTCATCTGGAGGCGGAAATTCTTTTGGTGGATGAGGTTTTGGCGGTGGGGGACGCAACTTTCCAGGAAAAGTGCCTTGGTAAAATTGGCGACGTTGCCAAAGGGGGACGAACCGTTTTGTTTGTGAGCCATAATATGGCTTCAATTGTAAAACTGTGTAACTATGCCCTTTGGATTGACAACGGGAGAATCCGCTCAAATGGCCTTCCGGAAAAAGCAGTTCAAACGTATTTAACCTCAAATTTGTTTACATCTGATGGAAGAGTCGAGTTTTCTGAACCAGAAAATACGAAAGAAGTATTCATTCGTTCCGTGGATTTGAGAGACCAATATGGCGAAGTAACTCCAAGTTTTAACATTTTTTCTCCCATCTATGTACATGTAACTTTTTGCTGTAAACGGAAATTCCTTAACTGGAGGGTGTTTGTTTCAGTAACCCGTTACGATGGTGTTGTCGTTTTTTCAACCACAACGTGGGATTATAACAGTATTCGCTATCCAGTGGGCCCAGGCGTTTACCATGCCAGATTACTAATCCCAGGACGGTTTTTAGGACCTGCCAGTTATCTTTTAACTGTTGCTTTTAATGAGCCAGGTAAAGGAAGGCTTGATGTTCTTGAGAATATTCTCCGCTTTGATATTTTTGGGACCGCCTTTGATTATGGACGCAACATTGGACTTTTAGTCTATCCGTTTGAATGGAAGGTTGATGGCGATCAATAATATTAAAAGGGAAAAGGGGATAGAATACTCACCACGCATGGTTATGGGGAGGAAAAATGCTGCAAAGCAGGGAATCATTCATTGGATACAAAGGTGGGTTTTTTTCAAGAATTCCAGAAGCGCAAGACCAAAAATATTAGCGAATAGCATTCCAAAGGCAGGAACAAATTTACTTCTTGAGGTATTCAAAAATATGGAAGGTCTTCAAAACGCAAATCGAGGAGTGGATTTTCTAATGTCATTTTCGGAAATTAAGGCCTCACTGAGAGAACTGAGGGAGGGAGAATATCTATATGGCCATCTTTACTATGACCAAGAAATTGGTTCCTTTCTAAAACAGTTTTCCGTTTCTCATGTTCTTATTGTCAGAGATCCACGAGATGTGGCAGTGTCGCTGGCGTTTTATGTGAAAACACGATCTTCCAATCGTCTCCACGAATATTTCCGGGGTTTGAATTCGGATATGGAACGCATCCTTTGTTCAATTCAGGGGGTTCCGGATAATGTTTTGGCGGGAAAAACTGGATTGCTAAGTTTAGCAGAACGGTATCGGCGATTTTCTCCGTGGCTCAAAGATGAACGATGTCTGATTATCAGGTTTGAAGATTTGATTGGCCGCCAAGGAAGGGGAGACCGCGAGAAACAGCTCAAGACCATCAAATGTATTTCCCAACATATTGGCATTCCGCTTAAAGAGGATCAAATCCAAAATATAGCCAATGGTTTGTTTAACAAACTCTCTCCGACGTTTAGAGCCGGAAATATAGGTGGATGGAAAGAGTATTTGGACCCAATGATGATGGCAAAGTTAGAGGCTGATAAAGCAATTTATAGGGCTTATGGCTATGAACTATGAGCATGGGTTAGGGCGCTTTAGGGTAGTCTTATATTTCGAACACATCTTCGTAATGTAGTCAATTTCTTTGAGAAAAAGAGCCTTCACCTGTGTGGGTGGGATTCTGGATTTCCCTTAATTGGAAAGGAAAAAAAAGGTTTTAAAAAATGGTTCTTCCAGCATTTGTGGGGATAGGGGCCCCTCGGTGTGGGACACGCTGGCTAGCTCAATGTCTTTCAGAGCATCCCCAGATTGCCCTGCCCCCAAGCGAGGTCTATTTTTTTACAACCCGAAGGATGGTGCACTCGAACTGGTCGAAAGGTTTAACCTGGTACTCTGAACAATTTGAAAAACATTTGAAGCCTGGAATTACGACATGGGGTGAGATAACCCCGATTTATTTGTTTGATGATGATACACCCCACTTAATGAATCAATGTATTCCTAAGGCTAAGTTAATTTGTTGCCTGAGAGATCAATCCGATCGAGCTTTTTCATGGTATCGGCTTTTCTTGCGATTTAATCCAGATATCTTTTGGACAAATTATTCCTTTAGGCAATTTATGATTTACCATACCGAGGTATATGGGAGAGAGGGGTTTTATTTAGACCATTTGCAGAAATATTTTGATATGTATCCCAGAGAGTCAATTCTAGTTCTCCTCTATGAGGATCTAGAAAAGGATCCAACAGCCTATATCCAGGCGGTTTTCCGTTTCCTGCAGGTTAATCCAACCTTTGTACCTCCATCGGTAAGGAAGCAGATCAATCCCATGAATCTTCTTTTACCCAGAAGTAAAGTGCTAGGAGGATTCTTGGAAAGAAATAAAAATAAATTGCGGGGAAGTAAGATTGGAAAATTTCTTAATCAAATCAATACCAAGGAAGTTGTAGGGGCTAACTTTCCGAGTAGACATCAATTGAGTTCTGAAATCAGAGAAAGAATGTTTGATTTGTATTATAGCCATAACAAAAACCTCGGAGAATTTTTAGGTCGTGATTTGAATCACTGGAACTGTCCGTAGTTCTGGAATTTTCAAGGTGAGAAACTATTTATATGGATGACATGAGCATTCAATGGTTCGATAGGGAATCCCTAGATCGTGCAATTATAGATCTCATTCAAGATGTGGATGTTGTGCTTGATATAGGGTGTGGAATTCGTCCTCAGAGTTTTTTCCATCCCAAATTGCACATTTGCTGCGAACCCCACCTGGAATACGTCCAAGACCTCCAAGGTCGCTTTAAAGGTATTTTCAATGTGGTGATTGTTCAAGAGGAAGCACAAAATTTGGTAAGAATGATGCCCGATCAATCGGTAGACAGCATTTTTTTACTGGATGTTGTCGAGCATTTGGAAAAAGAGTCTGGGCGAAGTTTAATTTCAGAGTGTGAACGAATTGCAAGAAGGCAAATTATAGTGTTCACGCCACTGGGATTTGTTCCCCAGGAATACAAAGCGGGAGAAGAGGACGCATGGGGTTTTCGGGGAGGACAATGGCAGGCACATAAATCAGGATGGACCCCAAACGATTTCGATTCCAAGTGGGAAGTTCTCGCTTCAAAAAAATACCATACCACTGATGCCAAAGGTGAAGCCCTTGAACCCCCCTTTGGTGCATTTTGGGCTATAAAGGAGCGAAAAATTGATGCCTTGCCTGTAAAATTAGGGGTCCTTTCTCACATTTTACCCCCATCTCCTTCAGGACAGGCAATGGTTTTATATCGATTATTTCGTGATTTTGATCCAAAAGGATATTGCTTAATTTCAAAAACAAAATACGAGTTTGATCCCTATGATTGGAGACAGAAATCGGAATCAAAATTGTTGTCAAAATACCTGCACCTTCCCCCAGAAAATCAAATGAAGGGATTAAGGTCTTTCATTTTTAGGAATTTCCTGAAACCCCTTAGCGCTTTTTATCAGGTTTATCAACGGGCGAAAAACATCCTTCGCTTAATTAGACAAGAGAAATGCGATGCCCTTTTGGCCTGTACAGGAGACCAATACGATTTACCAGCCGGATATTTAGCCGCACGGATGGCAAATATCAAGTTTTACGTTTACATATTTGATGATTTCAGGGGCCAATGGATTAATCCTATTTCTCGCAGATTTGCACGGTGGGTGGAACCCGTTGTCATCAGGGGTGCATCAGGAGTGATTGTACCCAACGAGTATTTATTTGACCAATATCGATCGAGATATAAAATTACCCCTTTGGTTGTACACAACCCTTGTGAGATTCCGGTAAAGGAGGAAAAGAAGGAGTCCATCCGGTACAGTTTAAACCAACCCGTCCAAATGGTTTACACTGGGGCTGTCTACCAGGCGCATTACGACGCATTTCAACGGTTAATTGGCGCCCTTCAGCTCATCGAACGCTATAAAATAAATTTGTATGTATATACCTCTCAGCCCTTTAAAAAACTTGAGCAGGAAGGAATTTGTGGTCCGGTGATTTACAAAGGTCACCAGTTGCCCTCAGTTATTTCTAAAGTCCAGCAAAAAGCAGATATCCTTTTTTTACCCTTGGCCTTTGATTCTCCTTTTCCAGATGTTATCAGAACATCCGCTCCTGGGAAGCTGGGGGAATATTTGGTCAGCGGCCGTCCTATTTTAGTCCATGCTCCGGAAAATTCGTTTTTGGCTCAATATTTTAAGCACCATCAGTGCGGATGGGTTGTGGATCAAAAAGACCCTGTGCAGCTAAGGGACACCATATATTCTATTTTAGAAAATGAAAGTGTAAGGGAAAAGCTGATTAAAAATGCACGTAATCGTGCCATAGAGGATTTTGGGTTAGAAAAAGTTAGGTTAAATTTCTTGAAACTTTTTGAAGAGAGAAAATAAGTGAAACTTCTCTTTGTGGCAATGCCCAATAGTATCCATACCGCAAGGTGGATCAAACAGTTGCCTAGAGATAAATGGGATATCCATCTTTTCCCAGTTGATGAGACCCATCCCCATCAATCGCTTAATAAAGTAACGGTCCACCCATTTTTCCGTCGGCCGTCAGGGGGGTTGGATCCCAGTTTGGTTCAAACGGGATGGTGGTTTCCTTTTGATAAGGGGAGAACCCGGTTTTCAGCCGGTTTGGAAAAAATGTGGCCGAATAAGTTTAGCCAATCTTCCCGTCTCGTATCAAAAATCCAGAAAATCAAGCCTGATATTGTTCACTCACTTGAAATTCAACATGCAGGGTATTTGACTTTGGAAGCACGAGAAAAATTGGGTGGGGAGTTTCCGCCCTGGATTGCCACCAATTGGGGAAGCGATATTTATCTCTTTGGACGTTTATCAGAACACGCTGATCGCATTCGAAGGGTTTTATCGGCCTGTAACTACTACACATGCGAATGTCAAAGGGATGTGAAATTGGCCTGGTCCTTTGGGTTTAAAGGAGAAGCCCTTCCCACACTGCCTAATTCAGGAGGGTTCGCCTTAGAAAAATTAGAAAAATTTCGAGGAGTTGGTCCCACTTCCTCAAGACGCCTAATTTTGTTAAAAGGTTACCAAGGATGGGCGGGGAGGGCACTGGTTGGCCTCCGGGCCATTGAACTCTGTGCAGATAAACTTAGAGGATACCGAATTGGAGTTTTTTCATCTGGCCGAGATGTCCAAATCGCAGCAGAATTGGTTTCCCAAACCACAGGAATACCCATTGAAATTATTCCTTATTGCTCCCATGAGGAAATGTTGCGTTTGCATGGACAAGCCAGAATTTCCATCGGTTTGAGTATCAGTGATGCAATAAGCACTTCCTTGCTTGAAGCAATGGTGATGGGTTCCTTTCCTATTCAATCTAACACAAGTTGTGCTTATGAGTGGGTCCAGCATAATGAGACGGCTCTCCTGGTTCATCCGGAGGACCCTCAGGTCATTGCCAATGCCATCCAGCTTGCCATTTCGGATGATCCATTGGTTGACCATGCTTCCGATTTGAATCATCGGACCATATTAAATCGACTCAATTATACGGTTATTCAATCCCAAGTCATTTCTATGTATGAAAAAGTATTAAATCATAGAGGAACAAACTAGAAAATGGGGTTTTTGCCAGTATTAGAAAAAGTAAACATTGTAAAACGAAGGCTGATTTTCTTATTTAAAGTTTTAATCCATGTAACCTCTGTCAGATGGAAAAAAATAACCTGGAAACCCATTCCTAATCCAAAAAATAAAAAAAATGAGAAAATTTTTGTTACAGGTGTATATGGAAGTGGAAAAACCTTTTTTGCGAAAAAATATGCGAAAGAACAAAATGTACCTTATATCAGTTTTGATAACCAGTTTGTCTATCATAAGAAAGAAAATCAAAGTCAATTTATTTTAAACAACTTACCCCCTTCTTTTATGATGGATGCCATTCCAATTGATGAAAAAGGGACTTGGTCAGATTTTTTCGAATATGCGGCAATCAATAATCCTCTGGTGATTTATGTGTATTGTCCAAACGAACAGGAATGGGTAAGGAGAGTTTTCGAAAAGGCGAAAAAGAGAGAAGTTCTAGCAAAAAAAGGTATAAGAAATATCCTAAAAAATTTTCGGGGTTATGTCCGTGCAAAGGTTTCGTGGTGGAAATTCATGATTGAACGAAGTGTGCAATTTGAACGAAAAGAGGTCCTGCGATATTTATCGGAATATCGAAATTCCTTTTATTTTACTTTACCCGGAATGAAAAGGTTTGAAAATATACTTTTTTATGATTCCTTTCGTAATGAATTTACAACGGAAGGGGAGATGTTAAACCGTATTCAATATGATGCATTTCGATTAAAAACCCGATTAAATGAGTTAGAAGGACAATATGATGTTGGCTATCAGGATATTGAAGTTATTGGTTTTGTTGGTTATTCAAATTCATTTAAAACGTGGAACCATATTAAAGACCTAGTAGATTGGAAAGGAGCAAGGGTCGTTGATTTGGGCTGTTTCCATGGATATTTTTGTTTCAAAGTGGAGGAATGTGGGGGGATTGTATCCGGGTTGGACCGAAGCTCAACGGCGTTGGAAACAGCGCGAATGATCAATCAAGTGAGGGGAGGCCATGTGGTTTTTAAGGAATGGATCGGGGGTGACGATATTCCGGAATGTGATGTCATTATGTGTTTGAATGTTTTGCATCATTATGGGGATGCCACGCTCCAAGAAAAGGCGTTATCCAAAATGAAATGTAAAAAGGCTGTTTTTGAAATCAATGAAAGTCAAAGACCCTTGATTGAGAAATACTTTGAAGGAATAAAAGAATTTCCCTCCCACCGGAAACATCGAATTATTTTATTGGCAAATTCCCTGGAATGTTCCGGAAGGGAAAATTCCTCTGTTTCAGAAATGAGAATTCACCAGACTTAATTTCATTGAAATGAACGGAAACTCAAGGAAAAGTTTGGTCAGGAAAAATGATGGGAATTTTTAAGAGAATAATTAAAAACAGACTGATTGCTCCTTTTTTATTTTGGGGTCACAAAAAGTTGACCTCTTATTTGGTGGACCATTTTAAACAGGTGGCCCAGACGGGGGTGGGCAGTGACCTCTGTTTAAAAAAAGGTTTTCTCCCCTTGCCAATTCACTTTTATTCACCGATCCCCGATTTAGAAGAATTAGAAAGCAGACGGGTTTGGGATCGCAAAAGTGAACTGGCTGGATTGAATTTTAATTGCAGTCAGCAGGGTCAATTTTTACAAAAGGTGGGAAGGGAGTTTGGGGATGAATGCCATTGGCCCCCTCAACCCGTGGGGAATGAGGAAGGATTTTTTACTGAAAATGGGTCCTTTAGTTTTGGCTGCGCAGCCAGCACCCATTGTATGATCCGCCATTTTAAACCTGCTCAAGTAATTGAAATTGGCTCAGGAAATTCTTCCAAGGTTATTTTAGATGCCATCCAACTGAACCGGAAAATGTTTGGAAGTTCCTTTGGATACACCATCGTGGACCCATACCCCAAAACCGAGATTGAAAAAAAAATGTCCCCTGTAGCTCGCATTATCAAACAAGGGGTGGAAATCCAAGATTTAAAACTTTTTGAGGAATTGAATAAAAACGATATTTTATTTATTGATTCAGGGCATACGGTTCGTACTGGAAGCGATGTGAATTTTTTAATTTTAGAGGTTTTGCCCCGCTTGTCTTCCGGTGTGGTGGTCCATTTCCACGATATTGGCCTTCCCTATGAATATCCTAAGGTCTATGCCACCAATCCCCATTTTCGAATGTTTTGGACCGAAGCCTATTTATTGCAATCCTTTCTGTGTTTAAACCGTGATTATGAAATTTTATTGCCCATGGGTTTTTTGATGACCGAACGGATCAAAGAGTTCCAGGCTGCATTTCCTCATTATGACCCCCAAAAACATTTGGCAACCAGTGGAAGCTTTTGGATTAGAAGAGTTGGGGACAGGAGAGATAACCCATGAGGATTTTGGTTTTAGGGGCCAATGGAATGCTGGGACATAAATTAATGCAGGTTTTCTCCTCCAAGTTTGAGGTTTGGGGTACGGTCCGGGGTGACGTTTTAAAATTCGAGGGACACCCAGTCCTGTCCCCTTCCAATTTGGTTGGAAATGTGCGGGCAGAACAGTTTGAAACGGTCAAAAAAGCTATTGGGGAATTGAATCCCTCTATTGTGGTAAATGGAATTGGGCTAGTGAAGCAACGGCGTCTAGGGAGTAATCCCCAGTCTGCCATAATGATTAATGCCTTGTTTCCCCATCAATTGGCTCAGGTCTGCGAATTAAACCAGGTAAAAATGATTCATATTAGTACGGATTGTGTTTTTTCGGGAAAGGTTGGCAATTATTCAGAATTGGATATTCCTGATGGACCGGATCTGTATGGAAGGACCAAATTACTAGGGGAAGTTACCGGGCCAAAGGCATTGACCTTTCGAACGTCCCTAATTGGGCGGGAGCTCCTGGGTGCCAGCGGGTTGGTGGAGTGGTTTTTGAGTCAGCAAGGAAAAGAAGTGTGGGGTTATTCCCGTTCCATTTTCAGTGGTTTTACGACACAGGCCTTTGGAAAGTTTCTTTTAGATGTAATTGAGAACCATGGAGATCTCCAAGGGATTTGGCATATCTCCTCCGACCCCATTAGTAAGTACGACCTTCTTCAACTGTTCAAAAAATATTTTAAAATCAGCATTCATATTAACGGCAATGAGACCCTCTGTTGCGACCGGAGTTTAAACAGCGGCCGGTTCCGTTCTAAATTTGGATTTTTACCTCCGACTTGGCAAGAGATGGTTCAACAATTAGCTGAAGATCCCACCCCCTATCACCAAATGAGGAGGATTCATGTTAACCAATAAAAGGGTTGTTGTGACCGGTGGAACCGGATCTTTAGGGAAGGTCCTGGTTAGGCGAATATTAACCGGAGAATTTGGGACCCCAAAACAGATCACCGTGTTTTCCCGTGATGAAGCAAAGCAACATGAAATGAGATTGGAATACCAAAACCTTAAATTTGCAACGGATGAGGTCATTTACCGGAACTTCGAACATCTATTGCGCTTCCATATCGGTGACGTTAGGGATCGACATAGTATCGGTGCCATGTTGAGGGAATCGGATGTTGTCTTTAATGCCGCCGCACTGAAACAGGTTCCGACGTGTGAATATTTTCCATTCGAAGCGGTTCAGACCAATATTTTGGGAGCAGAAAACATTGTCCGTGAAATTCGAGACCGCGATCTACCCGTAGAGACTGTGGTGGGAATTTCTACGGATAAGGCATGTAAACCGGTCAATGTCATGGGGATGACGAAGGCGGTTCAGGAAAGGATTTTTATTCGTGCCAACCTGGATTGTCATAAAACCCGTTTCGTTTGTGTTCGGTACGGGAATGTTCTCGCATCACGGGGTTCTGTAATTCCATTGTTTCAAAACCAGATTTCCAATGGGGGGCCTGTGACCATCACCACTCCGGAAATGACACGGTTTTTATTGGACTTAGATCAGGCAGTGGATACCATTTTTGCTGCCTATCAACATGCCCACCGAGGGGAAACTTATGTTCCCATGGTTCCATCCGCCCGCGTGGTGGATATTACGGAAACCCTCATCGATAAACGCCCGATCCAAACGGTGGTTACAGGAATCCGTCCGGGAGAAAAAATACATGAATCGCTGGTTTCAGAGGAAGAAGCGCATCGCACCATTCAACGAGGGAATTTCTATGTCATTTTTCCCATTTTGCCGGAACTCCGGTCACCTTTATCTTCTGAAAAACCCATCGGAAATGAGTTTAGTTCTGCCCATCATGTGATGACCAAAGAGGCCCTGGAAGAATTGCTAAAGAAATGCAATTACTTGAAACCCCATTCCACAGGGATCAAAGAAAATTTAAAGGTATGAAAATCCTTACACTTCTCGGCACAAGGCCCGAAATTATTCGCCTCAGTTTAATTATGAAAAGTTTGGATGAGGTTTGCGACCATGTCTTGGTTCATAGTGGGCAGAATTTTGAACCCACTTTGAGTGATGTCTTTTTTAAAGACCTGGCCATTCGAAGGCCAAATTATTACCTGGGGGTAAGGGGCAGTTCATTTGGGGAGCAGTTGGCCAAAATTCTAGTGGAGAGTGAAAAGGTTTTGACTAAAGAAAAACCGGATCGCTTTTTGATTTTAGGGGATACCAATAGCGGTCTTTCTGCTCTGGTGGCTAAACGTTTGGGGATTCGGGTTTTTCATATGGAAGCAGGAAACCGTTGTTTTGACGATCGCGTTCCCGAGGAAATCAACCGCCGCACCATTGATCATTGTAGCGATATTTTAATGCCCTATACGGAACGAAGTCGCGCCAATTTACTGAGAGAAGGGATACCGGGTCACCGTATTTTTGTAACGGGTAACCCGATTTTTGAAGTGATTCGTTTTTATGATTCGAAAATCCAGCGGTCACCCATCTTAGGAAATCTTGGCCTGACATCCGGGGGGTATTTTCTGGTGACCACGCATCGAGCTGAAAATGTAGATGTAGAGAGTCGTTTGAGGAGCCTATTTAAAGGGCTTGATCAATTACAGCGAGAGTACCAGGTTCCCATCATTTTAAGTGCACATCCTCGGCTGAAAGACCGGGTCAAGCAATTTGGATTTCAGAACCAAAACGAAAAAATTCATTTTCATTCTCCTTTTTCTTTTTTTGATTTTATTGCTTTGGAGAGACAAGCCCTTTGTGTTTTAAGTGACAGCGGTACCGTCCAAGAGGAGTGTTCCATTCTAAAGGTTCCAAATGTCACCATCCGAGATACAACCGAAAGGCCCGAAACCATTGAAACCGGGAGCGGAATCCTAAGCGGGGTGGAACCGGATCGTATCCTAGCTTGTGTCAAAGTTTCTCTCTATCAAAAAGGAAAGGGGTTGCCTCCCGAGGAGTATACCAGGGAAAATGTTTCTTCAACTGTCGTGAAAATTTTATTGGGGGCTGAAGGGGAAAAGGGCGAATGAGAGAGGAAGCTAAAAGGATACAAATTTCATTCAGGTAAGGAGAAATCTAAAATTCAGGATAAACGTTACCGATTATTATTCGTTTCCCATAGTATGCAAATGGGGGGAGCTGAGCGAACCTTATTTCAGATTATGAAAAACCTGAATCCGAAATTATTTGAACTTTACCTGGCGGCACCCCAGGGTCCTTTTTTTGAATTTTTTCGTCCACTTTGCCGTGAGGTATTTTTTTTAACCCCGGGATATTTTCCCGTTCGCTTTAGACCCTTAGCTTATTTAAGGGGGTTTTATGCTCTTGCACGCAATTTCTACAAGGTGAGATTTCTAATGAAAGAGGTGTCCTTCGATCTTGTTTTTAGTAATACCAGTGTAATTCTTCATGGACTTTTGGCTGCCAAGGTTTTTAAAATTCCCCATATTACCATGGCCCATGAAATCCTTTTGCCTTCTTTTTTTCGGTTTTTTATCTCCAAGATGTTGAGGGTTTTCAGTGCTCGGGTAATGGTTCAATCCAATGCCGTTGCCAAACATTTATTTCTAGATGGTGTGTTTCCCAATTTGGTAAAAATTCCCGCGGGGGTGAGTTTAAACGGGGATTTTCAAAATGGGTCCCGAGAGGACCAGATTTTTAAGGATATTCCCTCCGAAAGGCCTTTGATTGGATTAGTGGGATTGGTGGAACCCACGAAAGGGATTGATCGGTTTTTAAAAATGGCAGTAGAGGTTTTAGAAAAAATCCCTCAAGCTTTATTTTTGGTTGTTGGCAAATACGATTCCAAGTCTTTTTATTATCGGCGGTTATTAACCCTCCGACGAAAATTGGGGTTGGACCACCGGCTTATTTTTACCGGCCCCATTTACCGAATACAGGAATTGCTGAGGCGTTTAGATATTTTAGTCGTGACTTCAATTAATGAAAGTTTATCTTTGGTCAGTTTGGAAGCCAGCGCCAACGGAATTCCCGTTGTTGCTTTTGATGTGGGCGGAATTTCGGAAGTAGTGCACCACGGGGTTACCGGTTGTTTGATTCCATCTGGAGATATTCAGTCCATGGCCCTTACAGTAACTTCTTTGGTTCAAAATGAAAAGCTGAGAAAACAAATGGGTTTAGAGGGGAAAAAATGGGTCCATAACCGGTTTAATTTGGAAGATCAAAAAGGGAAATTGGAGGAAGCCTTTCTCAAAATCCTTTCTTAAAAAGATATAAAAATTTTAGGTGGGCCCTTTGGAGTTACCAGGGGTTAAAAAAAATTTCCCATTCATTAATTAATAAGGATTTTAAACAGGTTACCATGGTGAAGGTAAAGACGCCCATTCGAACAACGGTGGTTATAGTTAATTGGAATGGGGGGAGTTATTTGCGGAATTGTATTCAATCCATCCATTCTCAAACGGTTTTTCCCTTAGAGATTATCGTTGTGGATAATCATTCCACCGATGAATCCTTAAAGGTGTTGGGGAAGGAAAAAAACCTGGTTACCATTTGCAATGAAGAAAACCGGGGGTTTAGTGTTGCTTGTAACCAAGGAATCCGGCTGGGAAAGGGGACCCATTTCTTGATCCTAAACTCCGATACCGAATTGGAAAGAAATTATGTTGAAAAAATGGAAGAAGTACTTGCATGGGATGAACGAATTGGGATGGTAACTGGCCGAATTCTACGGTTTGACCGGTTTTTCATTGATTCCTGTGGCCAAATCCTTGGAAGAAATAGACGGGCAATTGAATTGGGGTATGGCCAAAGGAATCAAGATCAGTTTCAAAAACCGGGGGAGGTTTTCTCCATTTGTGGGGCTGTCGCTTTTTATCGAAAAGAAATGTTGGAAGATATTGGAATACCAGGAGAGTACTTTGACGAAGATTTTTTTGCCTTTTATGAGGATATTGATTTGGGATGGAGGGCTCGAAACCGGGGATGGAAGGGGTTTTATACCCCCCATGCCCTTGCCTATCACTGCCGGGGGGGAACCAATTCCCCAAAAAGTAAACATTCATGGTTTTTTTCTCGCTTCGAATTTACCCGCCGTCCCCGTTCCATTCAAGTGGATATTGTTCTAAACCGTTATTTGACAATAATAAAAAATGACCGCATGGGGAATTTTCTGAGGGATTTACCTTTTATTCTCTTCTATGAAATCCTTTTATGGGGTTATATTTTTATTT
Organism: Nitrospiria bacterium; assembly: GCA_036397255.1. Taxonomy (NCBI): domain Bacteria; kingdom Pseudomonadati; phylum Nitrospirota; class Nitrospiria; species Nitrospiria bacterium. Next base: position 7,831 of record DASWJH010000018.1, on the reverse strand, counting down.
TTCGTCCCGTATTGGTTTTGGATATTTTAAAGAAAATGCATCTGGTGAAAAGGGCCTTTATGAAGCGAAAAATGATTCAAAATAAAAACCACCCTTTTGTTAATTTTGAGCATAAAACCGTGTCATGATCTTCCATCTCCTTGGTTTTGCAATTGCATTTCTGGTGTCTTTATACGGAACACCCATTGCCCGAAAAGCTGCTTTAAAGTTTGGGATTGTGGACAAACCGGATGGGCATTTAAAAAGCCATAGGGAACCTGTTCCCTATTTGGGGGGCTTATCTATCTATTTGGCTTTTCTATTAAGTCTCTCTTTTACCTTTTCTTTTAGCCAGGAAGTTTTGGGAATCATCTTATCCGGAACCTTGGTCCTGATCCTTGGGTTAATTGACGATTTAGGGGTTTTATCACCGCAGGTTAAATTAGTCGGACAATTTATTGCCATTTTTATTTTGATCAAAAGTGGAATTTATATTCAACTGGCATTTTTGCCGTTTTGGTTGCAGGTCACCTTAACGGTGATTTGGCTTATTGTTCTGGTCAATGCGTTTAATTTAATTGATGTGATGGACGGGTTATCAGCAGGGGTTGCCTGTCTTTCCGCTTTGGTTCTATTTTTCATTTCTGCTTTGAACGGGGCTGAAATGATAGCCATGATGTCAATCACTCTTTGTGGGAGTCTTTTGGGTTTCCTTCGGTATAATTTCCGGCCTGCAAAAATTTTTATGGGAGACTGCGGAAGCCTTTTTGTGGGTCTAATGCTTGGAGCTTTGGCGATGAATGGAAGCTATACTCAGATCAATACCGTTGCAATGCTGGCCCCTATTTTTATTTTGGGAGTTCCGATTTTTGATACCTTTTTTGTTTCCTATATTCGTTTTCGCAGGGGCATGTCAATTTTTAAAGGAAGCCAGGACCATTTTGCCCTTAGGCTTCGAAAATGGGCACTTTCTGTGGAGCAGACGGTTTTATTGAGTTATGGGGTTACCCTGGTTTTGGGTCTTTTGGGAATTCTATTAATTCAGGTTTCTATAGAAAAAGCCGTTTTCTTAGTAGGGATTACCTTTTTGGTTTTAACCTTGGTCGGTTTTTTTCTAAAACGAATTGATATGAAATTGTAGGTGGGGATCGCTCCGCATCGCTGTGACCCTTGATTTGTCATTCCCGAATGATTTTATCGGGCCTGCCTGCCGGCAGGCAGGAATCCAGGCTCTTTAGAATCAACGTTTCCTGGATTCCCGTTTACACGGGAATGACGACAAAAAGATCAAAAACGTTTTCACCCTGTTAGAAGAAGCGCAGAGGGCGTTATGTCAAAAAGAATCGTTATCATTGGTGGAGGATTGGCCGGACTCAGCACGGCTTATCACCTCGACGGCGCCTCCTATGAACTCTATGAAAAGGGGGATCGGGTGGGGGGGCTTTGTCGTTCTTCCAAAGTGGATGGATTTACATTTGATTTTACTGGCCACCTTCTTCATTTTCGGAAACCAGAAATTAAAACCCTCGTGGAAAATCTGATGAAGGGCCAATTGGGTGGCCATGGAAGGGAATCTTATATTTTCTCCAAGGGTGTATTTACTTCTTATCCATTTCAAGCCAATACTCACGGCCTTCCCCCCGAGGTGATTAAAGAATGTCTTTTGGGTTTTGTTGAGTCCCTAATTCAACAAAATCAATTGAACGTTTTCCCCAATTCGAATGACGGCCGAAAAAATACCCAAAATGGATTTTCATTTGAAGCGTGGATTCACCAAACCTTTGGTGAAGGGATTGCACGCCATTTTATGGTCCCTTTTAATGAAAAATTATGGCAAAGACCCTTAACCCAATTAACCAGTGATTGGGTTTCATGGCTTGTTCCGAAACCCAACTTAGAGGATGTTATCAATGGGGCCTTGGGACTCACTCGGAGGGATTTGGGTTATAACCCCTCATTTTTTTATCCCAAAAAAGGTGGAATTGAAACCCTTCCCCGGATGATGGCCAAAAACCTGTCCCATATTTATCTTGGAGAAGAGATTGATGCTGTGAGCCTCAAGAAAAAAAATATCAAGCTCAAGAGTGGGAGGACGGTGGATTTTGATATTCTGGTGTCAACAATGCCTCTTCCTGAGTTCATTCAATGTTGTAATGACCTTCCACCACGCATGAAAAAAATCGCATCAGGTCTGGAATATATTTCCGTTTATAATGTGAATTTAGGTGTGAACCGAGATGGATTATCTAAAAAACATTGGGTTTATTTTCCCGAGAAAGAGTTCCCCTTTTACCGGGTGGGTTTTCCAATGAATTTTTCCCCTTCCCTAGCCCCAAAGGGGAGGAGTTCCCTTTATGTAGAAATATCCCATCTTCCCAATGTTTTGATTCCCAAGGAGGTGTTGCTTGGGGAAGTGAGACGGGGTTTGGTTCGGTCCGGAATTTTAAAGGAGAAAGATGAGATCGTGGTTTCCCAAATTCAAAACATTGACTATGCTTATGTCATCTTTAACGGTTACCGGCAAAAACATCTTTCCCCTCTTCTTCAAAATTTAAAAAAGCGGGGAATTTTTTCCATCGGGCGGTATGGGGCCTGGGAACACACCTCCATGGAGGATGCGATTTACCAAGGAAAACAGACTGCCCAAGAAATTATGGAAAATAAAAGCGGGGAGGATGATTGAAGAAAGGGGCTTTGGTTTTTGTCGTTACAAAACTGGAATTGGGGGGAGCCCAGAAAATGGCCCTTTCCCTTCTGAGGGGAATGAGAGAGAAGGGGGTGGATTTATATTTGATTACGGGGACGGGTGGAATCCTTGAACCCGAAGCCCAGGACATTCCCGGTTTAACCATTTTTTTTGTTTCAGACCTGGTTCGCCCGATCAACCCAATTAAAGATTTCCTGGCTTTTTGTCATATTTATTGGTTTATCAGGCGAATTAAAAAAGGCTTATTTCCCCTTTCGCAAATCATTGTTCATACCCACAGTTCAAAAGCCGGTATATTGGGTAGATGGGCTGCTTTTTTTGCCGGGGTTTCCCTGATATTTCATACCTATCATGGGTTTGGTTTCCACGATCGCCAGAATATATTTTTGAGAAAATGTCTGGTTTTTGTGGAAAAGCTCACATCTTTAATTACCGATCGAATAATCGGTGTTTCCCACGCCAATATTCAAAAAGGAGAAACATTAGGAATCTTAAAACCGGAAAAAACCCTTTTGGTTCATTATGGGATCGATCTGTCTGCTTTCAAACGGAATGGCCACTCTTCTTTTAATTTAAAAAGTGGTTTGGGTTTTCCTCCCGATGCCCCACTGGTGGGAATGATTGCCTGCTTTAAACCCCAAAAAGCTCCTCTTGATTTTGTTCGAATGGCCCAAATGGTTCAACGGGAGATTCCCCAATGTTTATTTGTGATGATAGGGGACGGTGTCTTAAGGCCTATCATTGAGAAAACCATTCGAGACCTTGGGCTGAAAGATAAAATTTTTCTATTAGGGTGGAGAGAGGATATTCCTGACCTTTTCGGTATCATGGATATTTTTGTATTAACCTCTCTTTGGGAAGGAATGCCAATTTGCCTTTTGGAGGCTTCGGCCAGCGGAATTCCAATTGTGGCGACCCATGTGGATGGAACTCCTGAAGTTGTTCAAAACGGAGGGAATGGTTTTCTGGTTTCCCCGAGGGATGTGGCCGGAATGAGCCGTTTCGTAATTCAACTTTTAAAGGATCAGCCGGGTGCGAAAAAGATGGGGAAAAAGGGTCAACAGATAGTCAAGTCTTTTGAAATTAATCGTATGGTTCAAACCCATCAAAATTTATATTTTAAAGAAATCCTTTAAGGGTAGAAAATTTGAAAAAGGAAATCCCAATCGTTTTTTTATTTTTTTCTTTACCTTTTATTTAATTTACCCTTATACTGCATTCCCAGTTTTGAATTGGGGTTCCTATTTGGAGCTGGAGAATTTCGGATAATAATCAAAAAACATCTTTAAACACTAGGGAGGATTTGTGAAGGTACCTTTTTTTGATTTAAAATTACAATATCAATCGATTCATAAAGAAGTCGAGGGCGTTCTGAAAGACATTTTTGAAGAGCAGGGGTTTATTTTAGGGCCCCGAGTTAAAGAATTTGAAAAAAAAATGGCTTCCTATCTAGGGGTTCGAAATGCGGTTGGTGTAGCATCTGGCACCGATTCCCTTTACTTGTCCCTCATGGCTTTAGGCGTCCAACCCGGGGATGAGGTTATAACGACTCCTTTTACCTTTTTTGCCACTGCGGGTGTGATCAGCCGTTTGGGAGCAACCCCGGTTTTCGTCGATATTGATCCTAACACTTTTTTAATGAATCCTTCCCAAGTTGAAGAAGTGATGACCCCTAACGCCAAGGCCGTTATTCCTGTTCATCTTTTCGGTTTGATGGTTGATCTGAAGCCCTTAAAGGTGTTGTCGGAGGAAGAAGAGCTTTTTATCATTGAAGATGTCGCTCAAGCCACCGGGGCTCGGGATGGTTCCGAAATGGCCGGAACGGTGGGGACTTTTGGTTGTTTTAGTTTTTTCCCTTCGAAGAATTTGGGAGGGGCTGGAGATGGAGGTTTAATCACCACTCAGAGTGATTCTTATGGAGATTTGATCCGAAGACTTCGGGTTCACGGAAGCGCTGAGGGTTATTTTCATACAGAAGTGGGAATCAATAGCCGTTTGGATGTTCTTCAAGCAGCCATTCTAGAAATTAAACTTAAATTTCTGGAGCAATGGAATAAACAACGTCGAGAAAATGCTGAACGATACGCAGAAATGTTTCAAAGCGCGGGGTTAGGAGAAAAAATTTCCATTCCCCAGGTCCGGGAGGGATGTACCCACGTTTTTAACCAGTATGTGATAAAAACGGACCAGCGGGATAAATTAAAAACTTTTTTAAATGATAAGGAAATCGGAACGGCAGTATACTACCCCCTTCCCCTCCATCTCCAACCTTGTTTTAAAAACCTTGGGTATAAAGAAGGAGATTTTCCTGTTTCTGAGAATGCGGCCCGAACGGTTCTTGCCTTACCCATTTTCCCTGAGCTGGAGGTTGAACAACAAGCTTTTATTGTTGAGACCATTTCTGAGTTTTTCAAGAAATCGTGAGTTTCCAAACCTTTTTTAAATAAACAATTCCATAAATTCAAGAACTTAAAAAAAAGATTTCCTTTCTTTTTTAAGATTCCTTATTCTTGACCGATCACCTCATCCAACGGAAAAGGATAGGGAGCGCCCTATTCCGACACTGCGTGCAAATCAAGTGATCACAAGCACCACCAACCCAAAAATTAAGTTTTATCGGTCTCTTAGAAATCAAAAAAAGAGCCGTATGGAAGGTTTATGCACGGCTGAAGGAATCCGGTTGGGGGAGGAAGCCTGTCAGGTTCCGGGATTAATCCAGCAGGTTTTTTTCAGTGACCGGTGCAGAGAAAATAAAAGGGGATCCCAGTTAATTCAAACGGTTTCAAGGCTTGGTTTTCCAATGTTTTGTGTTTCCGAAAGGGTGGCTGGTTTTTTATCGGAAACCCAACAGAATCAGGGGATTTTTATTATTTTTAAACGGGTGGAAGGGGTGGTTCAAAACATCTTATCAAAGTCAGGATTTTTTGGGGTTTTGTTAGTGGATCTTCAGGACCCTGGAAATTTTGGTTCCCTCATCAGGGTTTCGGAGGCCTCGGGGATAACAGGGGTTCTGTATACACAAAAGGGGGTGGATCCTTTCCACCCTAAAGTGGTTCGGTCTTCCATGGGAAGTCTTTTCCGAATTCCCTTGGGAGCGGTAAATGATGTGTTCGGCGTACTGTCCCATTGCAGGGAAAGAGGAATACAAACGGTTTCCACAGGAATTCAAAGCCAAACACCTTATTACGACATAGATTTTAAAAACCCTACCTTATTAGTATTTGGGCAGGAGGGTTCAGGGTTACCAGAACAGGTAATGGAAAAAACGGATTTTTCAGCCTCCATTCCAATGAAAACACCGGTAGATTCTTTAAATGTAGCGGTTTCTGCAGGGATTATTTTTTATGAGGCGGCACGCCAAAGAGGGGTTTTGAAGCGAAATTAAAAACTGACATTGGCCCTTAAGGAATAGGTGGAAATATTGGCATAGGCAGCTTCGGCCACCAAAGAAAAGAGGAGAAACGTTGTCTTTACCCCAACAAAGCCTTTGGTTTCATTCAGATTTTCGTTTTCAAGAGTGACTAGGTTTGAATTCTCTTGGGTTCTAATCCAAACTTGTCCTAAACCCGCATAAGGGGTTAAAAAAGCGAACCCTTTGCTGACTGAAACATCCACCCCGTAGGTTTCAAGATCGATATCCGAAACACCCAGAAGCCGTGTGTAGTTGGCCCGGATGGCTGCGGCAGGTGTAACGGTGCTCCCTTCCAGTAGTGCCCATTTTACCTCTCCCCCGATTAAAGCAATGTTTGAATCGGGAATTTGAGAATAAATGAGACCCAAATCAACATTAAAAGGAAGTCCCTTTTGAATATGGAGTTTGGGAATGGGAAGGTAATTAGGAGGATTTCCATCTACAAATAGTTTTTTCCAATATCCTGCCTCATCGCTAATGTTAGCTGCTGTTACCTCAAGACCGATATCAAACCCAGTGATTCCAAGGGGTTCGGCCGGGGCCAAGGGGGCGTAGCTCAAAGCTATTCCAGCCTCTCTTGAGAACTGTTTAAAATCATCTTGATCAAAAAAAGGATCAGGAATTTGTAAATCATTCCCCCCAGCCCAACCAGAGGAGGCGATTATAAAGGTTAAAAGGAAAGCAAAAAAGGCGAAGTGGCTTTTGTAATTAAGCATAAAGGGGTTCTCCCAGCGGTTTCTTAGAATTCTTCTTCCTTGTTGAAATTTTAAAGGAAAAGGTTGAAAAAAGACCTTGACAATGGCTAATTAGCTATATAAGATATAGCATTTTTCTTGAAGACCCATTTTTTGGTTTTTAACTAAGGTCCTTCCAAAGAAATACCCATTGATAGAAATTCATATCATATGTTGGGAATTTTGTAAAGTATTGGGTCCGCAGTTTGGGTTTTTAAGAGGCGGGAGGCAGCCTTTTCCTTGCCGATGTAGCTCAATTGGCAGAGCAACTGATTTGTAATCAGTAGGTTGGAGGTTCAAGTCCTCTCATCGGCTCCATGCACGTTTTGATAAACCGTGGGATTGAGGTGGATGAAATTTTTTCAAGCCTAATCAAAAAGGGGAGGTTCCCGAGTGGACAAAGGGAACAGACTGTAAATCTGTCGCCGTAGGCTTCGGAGGTTCGAATCCTCCCCTCCCCACTTTTATTCGAATTAAACGCTTTAAACCGTTTAAACGGTTCAAGCAGTTTAATTTTGCGGGAATAGCTCAGTTGGCTAGAGCGCCAGCCTTCCAAGCTGGGGGTCGCGGGTTCGAATCCCGTTTCCCGCTCCAGTTTGGGTTCATCTTGAACCGGTAGGCCTAATGTGGGAAATAGAGAAACCCTTTTTTGCGTGCAACTTTTCGACTGGAGAGGCCCTTGTAGCTCAGTTGGTAGAGCACGTCCTTGGTAAGGACGAGGTCACCGGTTCGATCCCGGTCGAGGGCTCCATCCCCAGGCCTGAAAAGTATCCTTAATGGTGGCTTATATTTGGACCTTTCCAAGGGTTTTAGATCGTTTGCCTATTTATTATTTTTAGGAGGTTATGTATGTCAAAAGCGAAATTTGAACGAACGAAGCCGCATTTAAATGTGGGGACGATCGGGCATGTGGATCATGGGAAGACGACGTTGACCGCGGCGATTACGAAGGTATTGGCAGAAAAGAAGATGGCGGAGTATTTAGCCTACGATAAGATC
>DASWJH010000017.1 GCA_036397255.1 Nitrospiria bacterium | reverse complement strand
GTCTGGGGTGGTAGAGCACATGTTCCTTCTACTCTCTATAGGAGTACCTTGGCAGCGCTTCGTTTCAATCCGGTGATCAAGGCTTTCTATCAAAGGCTGCTGGTAGCGGGAAAAGCTAAAAAGGTGGCCCTTACCGCTTGTGTGAGAAAATTGTTGGTCATTCTGAATGCTATGTTGAAACATGGAACCCCGTGGAAAACTAGTTTTATAATCTCCCCTTGACTTTTAAGACAGTTGCTTACAAAGGAGGGAGAAATTAATAAAAGCCCTGGATTCCCGCTTCTGCGGGAATGACGAGATTTAAGAGGAAAAACCTCTCTACCTCCCTATGTCCCTCCTTACAAAGGAGGGAGAGGCGGGGGATTTATTTTTTTCTTAAAAGAAGTGTAACCCAGCCGTTTTTTTGTTTTGTTTGAATCAAAGAGAAGAATTTTCCGTAGAGCAAAAAAATCTCTTTATATTCCTCCTTCAATAATCCCGATAAAATCAGATACCCTCGCTGGGAAACGACTTTGCTGAGCTTGTTTTCCAATTGCCGTAACGTCACTGCACTGATATTAGCGGTCACAATAGAAAATGTCTTTTGTCTGGAAATGGTTTTTCGAAAGTTGATCTTCGGGGAAACCCGGTTTTCCTTTGCGTTTTCTTTGGCGGCTTTTAAGGCCACGGGGTCGTTTTCTACCGCTGTGATTTGAGAAATCCCCAGTTTGGCTCCTGCGATGGCGAGAATCCCGCTTCCGGTGCCCACATCAAGCATGACTTTCGTTTTTCCTTTAGTTAAAACCTCTTCCAAAAAAATAAGGCAGGTTCGCGTGGTTCCATGGGTTCCGGTCCCGAAGGCCATTCCGGGGGAAAGGGTGATGACTTTCCGTTTTGTGTGTTTTTTCTCTATTTTTTCCCACGGGGGGATGACCAGTAATTTTTTCCCAATCTTTTGTCTGGGAATAGAATGCTTTTGCCAGGCCGTTTGCCATTGTTCCTCAGGCAACTGCTCCGAAGCGATGGATATTTTTTTTTGGGGAATCAGTGTGGTGAGGGTTTTTCGAATGGACTTTATAATTTCCATTTGAGAAAGGTCTCCGGGGAAAAAGACTTTCAGATGAACGGAACCTTTTTCCTCCTCTACCCAAACACCGTTTGACCCCAGCGCGACCAACCGGGCAGAAGCCTCCTCTTCATATTGTGCAGGAAGGGTTATAATTATTTTATACCAGTAGGTTTGGCGGGTTTTCATTCCCGGAAGTATAAAAACCAGCTACTCTTTATTCAAGTTATACTTTTGGGGTAATAGTTCTATTAAAAGTGGAAGATCGGAAAGGGAGGGTAATGGGGGGTGAATCCACCAATAGGAAGAAATAATTAATGGAGCAATTATTTATAAAGTGGGATTTAAGGTCTATTTAAACCCAAAAATTTAGGCAAAATGTGGGAAATTCAATTAATTTTTTATGCTTTTTTAAATTAAAAAATGGGAAGTTTGTGTTTTTCGCCGTTTTTGTGAAAATACTCCCTTCCCATTTGAAATTAAGTCAATTTTTATTGTTCGGAAGGTGTAATCGCGAGCTCTACCCTCCGATTTTGGGCTCTTCCTTTCTTTGAAGCATTCGAGGTTGCGGGTTGGGATTCTCCCATGCCTACGGTAGAGATATTTTCGTTGGGGATGCCCTTGGACAGTAATTGGACCCTGACCGCGTTTGCACGGTTCTCTGAAAGGCGCTGGTTATATTCATCGCTCCCCACATTGTCCGTGTGGCCCACCACTACGATTCGGTCCTCTGGGTATTTCGCCAAAATGGTGGCGATTTCTTTTACCCGGTTTGAAGCATCTGGTTTTATAGACGCTTTTCCGGAATCAAATAAAATGTCTCCTTTGAGACTCACCAGGATGCCTTCGTCCGTTCGTCGCGTCTCTGCATATTGAGCCAATTCTTTGGTCTGTTTATCTAAGCGGTTTCCAACAGCTCCTCCCAAAAGGGCTCCAGCAGCAGCCCCAATAAGGGCTCCTTTTCCCGCATGTCCAGAGGCGCTTCCAATCGCCGCCCCAATACCGGCTCCCCCGGCGGCACCGACCCCTGTTCCAATGGCCGTTTTTTTACCCGGAGTGGTGCACCCGGTGGCTAAAAGGAATCCTATGATCATTATCGTAAAAATCTGTTTCATTTCCCTCCCCCTTTAATACTTACAATTTTTTTGGTTTGAAATCCCGATCAGGTTACCACGAAATTTGTCCCTGTCAAACTGAACCCTTTTTGTTTTGATTTGTAAAATCATACCCCCGCTACCACGTGGGAGCAACCAAAAACAGATTTTTTTCCTTTTCCCTAATTGAAATCCGTTTTATTTTTTGGAGATTATGAGCTGAACACAAGTATCTTTGATTTGAACACTGAAAGTATCCAGGATATAATCCCTTGACAAATGAGCCTGAAATTTGGTAAATAATTCTGTTCAATTCAACACTTGGAGGTGTTTCGTGTATGCGATTGTAGAAACGGGTGGAAAGCAGTATAAAATGTCCGAAGGGGAGACTCATCGGTTGGAGCTCCTGGAGGGAAACGCAGGGGATACCGTTGATTTAAATAAAGTTCTCCTGATTCAGACTGAAAAAAATGTTCAGATTGGCCGACCTTTCCTTGAGAATACTTCCGTTGTGGCAGAGATTTTAGGCCAGCGCCGTGGAGATAAAGTCCTCATTTTTAAAAAGAAACGACGGAAAGGGTATCAACGGACCCAAGGCCACAGGCAAAGTGAAACCTGGGTGAAAATTCAGGAAATTAAAACAGAAGGTTAAGCAATTGGGGGTTTTCGGATATGGCACATAAAAAAGGGGTGGGTTCTTCCCGAAACGGGAGAGACAGCAACGCCCAAAGATTGGGTGTAAAACGGTTCGGGGGACAGTTGGTCTCCGCGGGCAATATTTTGGTCCGCCAAAGGGGAACCCGGTTTTTACCAGGTATGAATGTGGGCAAGGGAAAGGATGATACCCTTTTTGCAAAAATCACAGGTGTGATTGCTTTTGAGCGGGAGGGAAGAGATAAGAAGAAAATCAGTGTTTATCCTTCCAGCCAGTAGTTCTCTCTCTTAATAATTCCTTCCTTTTTCCCTCGGTTCGTTTCCAAATTTTATAGGGCTTCAGGCGTGCCTTTGGACGCGCCATCTTTTTGAGGGAACCAAAGCGTGTTTGTCGATCAGGTTAAAATATTTGTGAAGGCCGGAGACGGCGGAAACGGTTGTGTGGCTTTTCGCAGGGAAAAATACGTTCCCAAAGGGGGGCCCAGCGGAGGCAACGGCGGAAAAGGGGGAAGTGTGGTATTGCGCGCTTCTCGAAATCTGACCACCCTTTTGGATCTTCGGTATCAGCAACATTATCATGCTCCGAGAGGACAGCATGGCCAGGGGAAGGATTGCACAGGGAAAGACGGTGTGTCTTTATTGATCCAGGTTCCCATGGGGTCATTGGTCAAGGAATTTGAAACACAAGCGGTATTGGGAGATTTAAATCGCGACGGGGAGGAACTCCTGGTGGCCCGGGGAGGTTTAGGGGGAAGGGGGAACGCGGAATTTGCCACCTCTACACGTCAAGCGCCCATGTTTGCCGAGGAAGGAAAAGAGGGGGAGTCCCGGTGGTTGATGCTGGAATTGAAATTGCTGGCGGATGTGGGCCTGGTGGGTCTTCCCAACTCCGGAAAATCCACATTGATTTCTTCCATTTCCTCCGCCCGCCCCAAAGTGGCTGATTATCCGTTTACCACCCTCACCCCCCAGCTTGGGGTGGTTTCGTGGGGGGATTTCAAAAGCTTTGTGGTAGCCGACATACCCGGGTTAATTGAAGGTGCCAGTGCGGGAAAGGGGTTGGGGTATCAATTCCTCCGCCATATCGAACGAACCCGGCTTCTGCTTCATTTGGTGGATATCTCCGAGTCGATAGAGGGCGATCCCGTTGCCGATTTTAACGCGGTTCGCCATGAGGTTTCAGTCTACAGCCCGAAGGTCGGTGAGAAACCCTTTGCCGTAGTGGCCACAAAAACGGATATAAAAGAGGCAGGCGAGAAGTTAAAAAAATTGGAAGACCATTGCCGGGCACAGGGGTTTCAGTTTTTTGCGGTATCCGCCCCCACCCAAGAGGGCATGAGGGAGCTATTGAATTTTGTGGGGCGGCAGATTAGTATTCTTCAAGCCTCTTCCGATGAGTTGGATAAAGAGAATGGATCCCAAATTAGAGAAAAACTTTCCTTCCCGGTCTGAGCTGCTGGAGCAGGCCAAACGGATCATCATTAAGATCGGAAGCAGTACGGTTTCTTCCCGTGAAACCGGTCTTGATCATTCCCGGATTGAGCATCTGGCTTCTCAAATGTCGGATATTAAAAAGAAGGGTAAAGAGATCATTGTGGTTTCCTCAGGGGCCATATCCTCGGGGATGAAGATTTTGGGAAAAAAGGAATCGTTGAAAAGCATTCCCTTAAAACAAGCTGCAGCGGCAGCGGGACAAAGCCGCCTGATGTGGAGTTATGAGAAAAGTTTTAGTTTTTTTGGGGAACGGGTCGCTCAGATTCTTTTGACTCAGGAAGATCTGTCCAATCGAAGGCGTTTTTTAAATTCCCGTAATACCTTAACCGTTCTTCTTGAGCACGGGATCATCCCTATCGTCAATGAGAACGATACGGTGGCGATTGAAGAGATTCGCTTCGGAGATAATGATGCGCTGGCAGGACTGGTGACCCATTTAGTGGATGCCCAGCTGTTGTTGATTTTATCTGATGTGGACGGCCTTTTTACATCCGACCCCGGAACCAACCCTTCGGCCACGCGGGTGCCAGTGGTGACGGAGATGACTCCCCAGATTGAGCGGCTGGCTTCCGGACGGACTTCCAAGGAGGGAACCGGGGGAATGCAATCCAAACTGCAAACCGCCAAAAAGGTTTCAGGTTTTGGGGTGGCCACACTGATCATCAATGGAAAAAGTGAAAATATTTTAGAGCGGGTGTTTCAAGGGGAGGAAGTGGGAACCCTCATTCTTCCCAAAGGGGGACGGAAACCCAGTCGGAAAAACTGGATCGCCCATACCCTTCGGGTAAAGGGAAAATTATTTTTGGATGAAGGGGCAGCCCATGCCCTTTTAAAAGGGGGAAAAAGCCTCCTGTCCTCCGGGATTTTAAGGATTAATGGAAAATTTGGGGTTGGGGACCCGGTCTGTTGTATTGATCCGGATGGGCTTGAGTTTGCGAAAGGCCTGGTCAATTATTCTTCTTCGGACATCGATAAAATTAAGGGTTGTAAATCCACCGATATTGAGAATATTTTAGGCTACAAAGATTTTGATGAGGTCATTCATCGGGACAATTTGGCTCTCTTGAACCCCTAAATGGATCGGTTGGGTTGGATGAGCGTTTTTAAAAGAGGGGAACCATGGACATAAAAGGGCATGTGAGTCAGCAGGCCCAAAAGGCCCGCGAAGCCTCAAGACATTTGGCTGTGCTTTCCTCTGAAATCAAAAACAATGCTTTGAGGGCAATGGCCGATGCGTTGGTCTCTGAAGAGAAAAGTCTTATTTCGGAAAATCAAAAGGATTTGGAGAACGCAAAAAGCCAGGGGTTAGCTCCAGCCCTTTTTGAACGGCTCACACTAAACCCAAAAAGAATACACGACATGGCAAAGGGACTTCTTGAGGTTTCAGCACTTCCGGATCCTGTTGGGGAAGTGGTTCGGATGTGGAGACGCCCCAACGGAATGGAGGTGGGAAAAATGCGTGTGCCTATTGGTGTGATCGGGATTATTTATGAATCCAGGCCCAATGTGACTGCGGATGCCGCCAGTCTTTGTCTCAAATCAGGCAATGCGGTGGTGTTAAGGGGCGGTTCGGAAGCCATTCATTCCAATCGCAAAATTGCGGAGCTTCTCATTCAGGCAGGCGTTCAGGCAGGGTTACCCCCTGATTCCATCGGATTTATCCAAACACCGGATCGTGAAGCGGTGTTGCATTTGCTGAAGCAGGACCGGACTATTGATTTAATTATTCCGCGGGGCGGTGAAGGGTTAATCCAGTTTGTGAGTGAGCATTCCACTATTCCGGTCATTAAGCATGATAAGGGGGTTTGTCACACCTATATTGATGAACATGCGGATATAGAAATGGCAAAAAAGATTTCCTTCAACGCCAAGGTCCAGCGCCCCGCAACCTGTAATGCCATGGAAACATTGTTGGTACACGAAGGTGTGGCGTCTGCTTTCCTTCCCCCGATGATTTCCGAATTTCAGAAAGCGGGGGTTGAAATCCGGGGGTGCCCCAAAACCCAGGCGATTGTAGCGGGGATTCATCAAGCCACGGAGGAGGATTGGGGTACTGAATATTTATCGAACATCCTTGCCGTGAAGGTCGTGAAGGATATGGACACTGCCATCACTCATATGGAAACCTACGGCTCCCATCACTCCGAGGCCATTGTGACCCAGGATTATGCCCGGGCCATGGCATTTCTCCGGAGGGTGGATGCCTCAGCGGTTTTTGTAAATGCGTCGACCCGGTTAAGTGACGGGTATCAGTTTGGGCTGGGCGCAGAGATTGGCATCAGTACCACCCGAATCCATGCCAGGGGCCCAATGGGGTTAGAAGAGCTGACCTCCTTAAAGTTCATTGTTCTTGGAAACGGACAGGTTCGCGGCTAGCCTTTCATTTGGGGAGTGAAAAAATTCTCGGGAATGCAGATCGGGTTATTCGGGGGCACATTTAATCCTGTCCATCAATGCCATCTGGTGGTTGCGGAACAGGTCCGTCAGCGTTTGGGATTGGATCAAATTGTTTTTGTTCCCGCAGGAGACCCGCCCCACAAATCCGAAGAAACCATATTGGATTCCAAGCACCGGTTGGAGATGATCCGTTTGGCCATTCAACCCTTTCGGGAATTTTCGGTTTCGGAAGTGGAGGTCAAACGACCGGGGAAATCCTATGCCGTGGATACCCTTGAAAAGTTAACCGCTTCCGATTATGATGGGGATCATCTGTTTTTCATGTTGGGACTGGATGCTTTTTTGGAAATCGGGACCTGGAAAAATCCGGAAAAGCTTTTTTCCCTTTGCCATTTTATTGTTCTTTCCAGAAAAGGGTTTAAATTTAAGGACGTGATCCAGGTTCCCCTGATCCCCCAGGTTCCCGAGGAAACACTGCATCAATTGGACCTGCAAAAGATGACTCAGGTGGATATTCCCCTGTCCTCCGGAAAACAGGTGCACCTTTTGTATGTTCCCCATTGCGAGGCGTCTTCTACCCAGATTCGGATTCTCCTAAGCCGCGGGAAACAGACGAAAAATTTATTGCCCCATTCGGTGGAATCATATATAATTAAAAATAAGCTTTACCAGCCGCTGGAGGCGAAACCGTAGACTCAAGAGAAAAATCCCTCATTGCCGCAGAGGCAGCCCTTGAAAAGCAAGCCATTGAAGTGGTTGTGCTCAACGTCAAAAAGTTTACGGATATTGCAGATTATTTTTTGATTTGCTCGGGGGATTCTGAGCGGCAGGTCAAGGCGATTTCCGATCACATTGAGGGGGCCCTTAAGGAAGAAAAAGAAATCCCTTTCAGCGTGGAAGGGTTAACTTACCTCAATTGGGTATTATTAGACTACAATGATATCGTGGTACATATCTTTAAACAAGAATCTCGTCTTTTTTATAATTTAGAGCGTTTATGGGGGGATGCCCCCCGTTTGACCCTTCCCCAAGACCCTTTAAGAAAACCCGCCATTGGATCGGAACAGGGCGGGCAAAGCAGCCATGGTTTTACATAATGATAAAAGGGGATTAATCCGTTTCCGGAGGTTCCTCCCTTCATCGTTTTCACAGCGGTTGGATTGATTGGGGCCGTTGAAGCATTTATCGTTTGGAACCATTGAAAGATGAAAGCCCTACCGAAAAAATAAAGAGGAAAGGCGGTCAATATGCGGGTTTTTATTTTCTTTCTTTTAGTGCTATTAGGGATCGTCGGCTACTTGGCGATTCTTAACCAGGGAAGTGTTACCCTTCACTTGCCGGCGGGAATCGTGTTGGATCTCCCCATTGTGGCCTATCTCCTTTTGTCTATGGCTTTTGGAGGAATTCTGGTTATCCTGGGGGTGGGAATTAAGGAAACAAAAAATCTGTTTTTAAATTGGCGGTACTCCCGGAAACAGAAGAAAGAAGAAAAAGTCCAGGAATTATATACCGAGGCGGTTAACGCCTTTTTAGCCAAAAGACAACAGGATGCCATGGCTTTATTTCAAAAAATTATTGGAATTAGCCCCGGTCATGTGAACTCCCTTCTCCGGTTGGGAAATATTTACCGGGGAGAGAAAAATTATGGGGAGGCCATTCGGCTTCATCGAAAAGCCAAGGCTCTGGAGGAGAACAACCGTGAAGTTTTATTGGCCTTAGGGCGGGATTATGAATTGGCGGGTCGGTATGAGGAGGCCATTTTTTCCATGCGGGATGTCCTGCGATTGGATGGAACCAACCTGACGGCTTTGTTTCAGCAGAGGGACCTTCTCATTAGCCTGGAGCGGTGGGAGGAAGCCCATGAGCTTCAGGAGAAAATTGTCAGCTGCTCTCTGAGCGAAAGCGACCACAAACGGGAACGGTTAGTGTTTCTGGGAATTAAGTATGAATTGGGAAAACTTTATTCCAAAGAAGGGCAAGGGGAAAAGGCCCGACGCTTTTTTAAAGGGGCAATTAAAATCGACCGGTCTTTTTTACCCCCTTACATGGGTTTGGGTGAACTCCTATTGGGGGAGGGGAAACATCAAAATGCCGCGGAGCTTTTGGAGAAAGCCTTTGAGCTTACCGGAAACATCATTTTGCTGCACCGGTTGGAGAGGCTTTATTTGGACCTTAATTCACCGGAGCAGATCATCCGGATTTACCAGGAAGCGGTGCAGCGGGACCCGGAAAACAAGGTCATCCGTTTTTATATGGGAAAGCTTTATTACCGCTTAGAGATGATCGATGATGCATTTGATACCATTGCCGAAATGGAAAACACGGAAGAACGTTTTCCGGACCTACACAAAATCCTTGGAAATATTTATGTGCGACGAGGGCAGTTGGATTTAGCAGTTGAGGAATTTAAAAAAGCCCTCAACCTTAAAAAAATGGTTGTCATTCCCTATTACTGTCCCCTTTGTGATTTCCACACCACAGAATGGGCGGGGCGATGCCAGCGGTGCGGCGAATGGAATACCTATATCGCGACCCCCATATTAAACCAGAGAAGTAAAGTTCAACCCGGAAAAGGAACTCTTAAACTCAGTCGGGTTTCTTTTAATTAGCCTAGGGCACAGTACGAACTCATCCCAAAAAGCAACGAGGAAGACTATGAACCCTTTTGAAACATTTGCGGAAAAAGCCCTTCGGGCTGAAGCGCTGAAGCACTCTGAATGTGTCGAGGTCCTTCGTGCGGAAGGAGAGGCACTTCTTCCCCTGATTCACGCGGCCTTTCGCGTTCGTAAAACGTATTTTGGACGGGGGATCAAACTCCATCGTCTGATTAATGCAAAAAGTGGCTTATGTCCTGAGGATTGTGGTTATTGTTCTCAGTCCGCTGTGTCCACTGCCCCCATCGAAACCTATCCCCTTCTTTCAAAGGAAAAAATCCTTCGGGAAGCGGAAAACGCCGTGGCGGCCAAAGCCCTTCGCTTTTGTATCGTGACCAGTGGTCGGGGGCCGTCCCTGCGAGAAATTGATCAAATCGGAGACACCGTTCGGGAAATTAAAGAAAAGTTTCCCCTGGAAATTTGCTGTTCCTTGGGTCTCCTGTCACCTGAACACGCGCGATCTCTTAAGAAAGCCGGAGTGGATCGCATTAACCACAATATTAATACCAGTGAGAGGTATCATTCTTCCATCTGTAACACCCATGGTTTTTCCGATCGGATCCAGACTTTAAAAAATGCCAAGTCGGCAGGATTGGATATTTGCTCCGGGGGAATCATCGGCATGGGGGAGTCCGAGGAGGATATTATCGATTTTGCCATGGTTTTTCGAGATCTGGAGGTGAATTCCATACCGATTAATTTTCTCAATCCGATC
Source organism: Nitrospiria bacterium (assembly GCA_036397255.1). Lineage (NCBI taxonomy): Bacteria > Pseudomonadati > Nitrospirota > Nitrospiria > Nitrospiria bacterium. The sequence continues at coordinate 16,837 of DASWJH010000017.1, read as the reverse complement.
CCGGGAACCCCGATGGAGGGGATGGCCGATTTAACACCCTGGAAATGCATTAAGGTTCTATGTTTATTGAGATTTTTAAACCCTTCCCGTGAAATTCGTTTGGGGGGGGGTCGAGAAATCAATCTGAGGTCTTTACAGCCTTTCGCCCTTTTTGTAGCGGATGCTTTATTTGTAGAGGGCTATCTTACAACGCCGGGCCAGGACTCGGATGCAACGCAAGAGATGATCGAGGAAATGGGTTTTCATGTGGAGCGTGGAGCCCTCTCTTCCCAAAAGGCGGGGGTATGACCGGGGATGAGCGGGAGGTCGTTGAGAATTTTGCGCTCCGGCAGGCCAACCGGGTTTTGCTAGAAGATTTGCTGGGTCATGATATCTTTCAAAAAATACAGACCGACCGCTTGAATGAAAAAGAAAAATCTTTTCTTTTTCAATTGGCCCTGGAAGAAGTAGCGGACCTTCGTACCTACGCCAAGGTCCATTTCCATCCCAAAGTAAACCGGCTTCTGGAAAACGCAACGGCAGTTCAAAAAATACTCGGAAAATAATCATTCCCCCCTTTAACGTTGGGAGTGTATGGCTCTCTCCTGCTTTTTTGGAAAGGTTTTAAATTATCTCCTTCCCACCCCGTGTCAGGTTTGTGGCCATTTTCAACAAGATGGAACCACCCAATGGTTTTGTCACTCCTGCTGGAGCGACATTCCATGGATTAAACATCCGGGGTGTATTCGTTGCGGGAAACCGTATTCGGCCGAGGCGACTTTCTCTTATCCCTGCGGTCAATGCCAAATGAAGCCCCCATCTTTTGACGGTTGCATTTCAGTGGGGTACTATGAAGGCACTTTTTCAAAGGCCATTCAGCTTTTTAAATTTCACAAAAAAACCCAACTGGCTTTTCCATTCACCCACCTGATGGTTTCTTCGCTGAGGAAGCTTCCAGGAATTGATCTTTTAATCCCTGTCCCTCTTCACCCGAAACGGTTAAAGGAGCGGGAATTCAATCAATCTTTTCTTCTAAGCTATCATATTAGCCGTTTTTTGGGATGGCCCATGAGGCCCAACCATTTGGAGAGGGCCAAATATACCCCACCCCAAATTGGGCTCAACGCCTCTGCGCGGATAAAAAATATGAAGGATGCTTTTAACCTAAAAATAAATGAGAAATTAAAAGGAAAGAAGGTTCTCCTCATTGATGATGTATTGACCACGGGGGCCACGGTAGAGGCCTGTGCCCGGTTGCTTAAAAGAGAAGGGGGTGTAGAGAAGGTGTTTGTGGGGACACTGGCCAGGACGAGGCCTGTTTAAGGCAAAATCCCTGGATTTGACAATTCCGGCCTTTATCTGCGAAAATAAAACGATAATCATCAGTTAGAAGGTCTTGGAATCCCTTCTTAGGCCTTTTTGAGGGTTTTAAGTTTTCCAGGAGGAGTTGAATGAATATGAGATTTTTAAAATCTTTTTTGTGGATTGCCGTTCCTTTTTTTCTTTTCCATCCCTTGACGACTTTAGGCCAGGAAGATCCACTGACCGCAGGGGAGATTGTGGAAAAGGCCGAGAAATTTCCAGGAAATGACCAACGCTCTAAAATCACCTTTAAAATCAGGGAAAAAGACGGGACGGAACGTAAATTGGTTTCGGTTCGGTTTTGGAAAAATTATCAGGGAAAAAATGGGCTCGACTCTAAGACATTGATTTTTAGTGAATATCCTCCTGATCAAAGGGGTTCAGCGTTTATGTCCTGGTCCTATCGTGCGGAGGCCGGAAAGCCCGATGAACAATGGATTTATATTCCATTTATTCGGAAGGTTACAAGAATTCCGGGAAAAGGGGATGAAAGCTTTCAGGGATCGGATTTGAAAGCCTCCGATATGACTCCCCGGGAAGTGAACTTGGATCGTCATTCCCTGGTTCGTGAGGAAACCATAGAGAATAAGGATTATTATGTGATCAAGAGTAGCCCCAAACAGAATGACCCCAACTATCCCTACAGCAAGGTGGTGAAGTGGATCACAAAAGATAATTTTTTAAAAGAGCGGTTGGATTATTATGATGAGAATGAAATTCTGGTAAAAAAACAGCATATTTCATGGAAACAGGTTGGAAAAGTTTGGGTGTGGGAAAAAGTGGTGATGACCAATTCGGTCAATTCTAATCAAACGGTTCTCACGTTTAGTGACATTCGAATTGGCACAGGACTTTCTGATAACCTTTTTAGCGAACGTTCGATGAAGGCGGGCCTTGCTAAGATCCGATAGGATTCATGGGAAAAAAATGGGCAAACACATTCAACACTCGGGTTTAAAGAAGAAAATAATATTTTCCATCCTTTGGGTGGGTTTGGCGACGGGGATCATCGGCCTCTCCTCTGCCTACTTTATCGGAAAATCCTCCTTGTCCCGTGCCATCGGAGCCAATTTTAAAAAATTAGCCCAGGTGACGGCAGAAAATATTGAAAACACCCTCCGGCTTCGTATCGAAGAGGGTCGTCTATTGGCCAGTTCCCATGCCGTTCTGGTGACGGTTGAGGATTCCAATTCTTTTTATGAGGGAAGTGCGGAAGAGGAAATCCAGCAACGGTTAATGCAGGTTGAAGAGCGTTGGGTTCATGCCCAAGGAGTGAATGCCTTTCTGCTGGAGGTTCTCAACAACAGGGCCACAACCTATTTGACTCAGTTTTCGGAAAAAAATCGGGAAGGTGGAGGTCCTCTTTTATTGTTTGCAACCAATGAACGGGGCGCAGTTGTAGCCGCAACCGAAAAAACCTCCCACTATTATTTTGGTGAAGAAAAATGGTGGAAGCAAGCTTTTCAAAAAGGGGAAGGGCAACTCTACATTAGCGATTTAGAGCAAAACGAGGACCTGAATGCAAGAATTTTGTTGATCGCAACTCCCATTCAAAAAGGGGGTCAGAATATTGGGGTGGTTACCATGATCTATGATGTGGCTTCTTTTCTGGGAACGGCGACTACCTCTAAAATTGGAAAGACGGACCTGACCATGATTGCGGGGTCGGACGGGAATCTAATTTTTAATCCTGCTTCTCCCGGTCAGTCACAACCTCTTCCTAAAGGAATGATTGGAATCCTTCAATCGGGGGGCCCGGGGTGGGCCAGCACAAAGGATGATCCTCGATATCCGGGCAAGGAAGCCATTACCGGTTTTGCCCCGGTTTCCATTACCTCTAAGCTGGGGGAAGGGAATTTTGGAGGAAAAAACTGGACTGTTTTTACCAGCCAGGACCCCCAAGAAACGTTTGCCCCTGTGTATAAACTGCTTCAATGGATGGTGTTTATTGGTCTCTTAGGGTCAGGTGTTTTGGGGTTTTTAGGCTTTGTGGCGGCTCGCCGGATTGTCAAACCCATAGAGGAACTCCAACGGGGAACCGAACGAATCGGGGAGGGGGATTTGAACTACCGGATTCATTTAGAAACGCATGATGAGATCGAAGATTTGGCCAATAAATTTAATGAAATGACCTATAAAGTAAAGCTGGCGCAAATCAGTTTAGAAGAACAGGTTAAGGAGAGAACCAAAGAACTGGAACAGCAAAAAAAGGAATTGTTTGTTCTTTATTCCATCGCATCAGCCCTGAACAAATCTCTTCATTTAGATGAGATTTTACAGGAAACGCTTAAAAGACTTCTAGAGCTAACCCATGCAGACGCGGGACTGGTCTGGCTTTCCACCGATAACAAAGGAGGAAAGTTTTCCGTTGCGGCGACCCGAGACCTCCGTCCCGACCTTCCACAAAATGAAAATCTATTGCAATTGGTGGATCATGTGGGACATGTCATTCTGAAATCAGGATCCTTTTGGACTTCGGAGAATCTCTCATCCGATGAAAGGGTTTCGAACCTTCCTTTTTGGGATATTGGGTTTATGTCCGTCAATGCAATTCCGTTGATTTCAAAGGGAAAGGTGTTAGGAGTGTGCTACCTCCTGCACAAAAATATTCATGCACTCACCTCAAAGGAAATCAATTTATTAAGTACCATCGGAACACAAATCGGAATTGCAATTGAACATTCTTTGCTTTTTGCAAACCACCTCTTCAAACAAATCGAGGATGAAATTTAACTTATTCTCCTTTATTCCTCTCATTTTTTATTTTCGTCCTATGTCCATAGAAAAACACAGGTTTCCTTTTTCCCTAAAGAAAATAAATAAAATTTTTTTTTTAGGGATACTCGGTTTTATTGGGGTTTGGTTTTTTCTGGGCTGCCAAACCGCCCCGGTGACCGGAAGATCCCAGCTCATTTTAATTTCGCCTGGAGAAGAAGTTCAAATGGGCCTTTCTGCTTATCAGGAGGTGTTGGGCAAGGCAAAGCTCAGTACGGATCCCAGTATCAATGAGATGGTCAAGCGGGTGGGGGCCCGAATTGCCGCTGTTTCCGAACGGCCCGATTTCGAATGGGAGTTTAATGTGATCGACGATGATGAGATGATCAATGCGTTTGCCCTTCCCGGGGGAAAGGTCGCGGTTTATACTGGAATTCTACCCTATACAAAAGATGAGGATGGAATGGCAACGGTTTTGGGCCATGAGGTGGCTCATGCACTGGCCCGTCATGGGGCAGAGAGAATCAGCTCAGGAATTTTGGCTCAAATCGGTATGGTGGGGTTAAATCTGGCTTTGGAAGACCGGGATCCCCAGGTGGTGCAATCCGTAAATGCTGCTTTTGGTTTGGGTGTAAATGTTGGGGTTCTACTCCCCTTTAACCGCAACCAGGAATCCGAAGCAGACCACATCGGTCTATTTTTGATGGCAAAGGCAGGGTATGATCCCCGTAAAGCGGTTGGATTCTGGCAGCGAATGAGCCAAACCAAAAAAGAAAAACCTCCTGAATTTCTCTCCACCCATCCTGCCGATGAAAGAAGAATCCGGCAGATTCAAGAATGGCTTCCTGATATGCTGAAAGTATATCAGACCGCTTCGCAAAATCCTTGATAATGGGAGAGGGGTAGCGCTATCCTCTCCCGTTCGAGGCGGTTGCCCAAACAGAGAAACTGTGGTATAAGGCCTTTTATGGAAATTAAACGCAAGCACGGGCGGATTACATTTTTAGCAGATGCGCAAGTTCATTCCCCCCGGCAAGGAATTTCTTTTGAGGGATCCATTACCACTTTGGGACGGCAAGGATTGGGTATGTTTTCCCAAGGTTTTTTAGAAAACAATGCCCCGGTTGAAATTTTGGTGACCTTTAAAGATTCAAAGGGTACCCTTCACAAAGAACGTGTCCGGGGCCGTGTCACGGGGGTTAAAATCGGGGTGGATGGAAATACCTTTGGGGTGGAATTTAACGAGAAAATTAACCAGGACCAAAACCCTGCCCTCTACCAATACCTTTATCAAGCCCCGACTCGGATATCCTAAACCATGAACCCTATTTATTATTTCGACTTTTCCTCACCTGTTGGGCAGATTGTCCTCTATGGAACCCCGGAGAGCCTTTCTAAAATAAAAATCTTCCCCCATTCCCGGAAAAGCATATTTTCCGCGGATGAAAAAAAATTTTCTCTTCAAAAAAGAAGTGATCTTTTTAAAATTTGGCTGGATTGGTTTGAGAACTATTTTGAGGGAAAGGTCCAGCCGGTTAAAGGGCCTATCCAATTTTCCGTCGGGACACCCTTTCAGCAAAAAGTTTGGAAAACACTTCTCAAAATTCCTTTCGGACAGGTCAAAAGTTATAAATGGATGGCGGAGAAGACAGGCTCTCCACAAGCGGTGCGTGCCGTAGGTCAAGCCAATGGGAAAAACCCTTTTCCGATTTTAATTCCCTGTCATCGGGTCATTTATAATAACGGATATTTAGGAGGATATACCGGAGGCCTTGGAATTAAGCGTCAACTTTTAGAGGTGGAGGGTTGGTCTGTGCAAAATCACCGCGTAGTTAAAAAACTTCCTTTGTCTTTCCCTCTCTCCCCCCCTCATCATTCCCGCAATCTTTAAACGGGAATCCAGAAACAGGGTCTAGACTAGACCCCGCCTATCGGGGAGTAACCATCTTAATACCTCGGAGCATCCTCCGCAGTAGTTAATTTTGAAAAAGGGCCGAATTTAATGAAAGGAAGATCTGCTGATTTTATTTTAAAGCTAATCATTTTAGACCGCTTCATTGTTGGGACTCTATTAATCCTTCTTTCTATGGGATTGTTTAACCTCATTGGTAGAGATTTAGCGACTCTGGTTAGGGGTTTTGTTGAGGCTCTCAATTTGGATGTGGACAACCATTATATACAACTTTCCTTAACCTATCTCTCATTAGTGAATAACAAAATTGTCTTTGGAATCTCTTTGGGGATTTTTTTATACGGTGTTTTGTACCTCATTCAAGGGTATGGGCTTCATTTGAGGAAAAGATGGGCGGAATATCTCACGGTGGTTGCAGTCGGCCTTTTGATTCCTTTTGAGATTTTCGAGGTTCTCCAAAAATTGACCTTATTCCGTGTCAGTGCTCTGGTGATCAATATCGCCATTGTGGTTTTCCTAATCCGGCATAAAGAGCTTTTCCCAAAAAAAGAAAAGCCTCATCTGAAACGGGCACAAGAACCAGTCCTACCCAGGTAAAATGATCCATAAAGCCAAAAAAAACCTTATCTAAAAAGATTTATAAAAACAATCGAATAAGAATTTTAGGCTAAATTTAATGGGGGATCAGCCTTAGCTCCCACCTTCACTCCTTTCTCCCCTAAGTAATACCCTATTTTTTTAAGAAAAATACCCTAAATCTCCTATTGACATTTTTGATAAAAAAGCGGTATTTTCAATTTAGTTTAAGGTAAGTAGGACACCTTCTATCATGGCAAACTGCCGGAAACGGTAGGGCGCAAAGTCACGGAGCTTTTCCCCACTTTTCCCTCCCCCTTAATGGGGGAGGGTTGGGGTGGGGGTGTAAAGAGTAGAGCTAGCCGGGCCACCGAGGTGACAAGAGAATTTTGTCATATCGGATGCTCGGCTTTTTTTATTCCTGTTCGGGTTCAATACGGGGAGGTTAACTTCGTCATTCCCGCAGTTTTTAAGCGGGAATCCATCTTTATAATTTCTTTGAGGGCGTTTCAACGGATATGGACAAAGTAGAAAACCTCTTGGTCCAAAAATTAAATCTTATTGGAAAAAGTCCTGCCTTTTCCCATGTCATGGAACAGTGCACTTCCGTTGCCCCTCATGAAACCACCGTTCTCCTTTCGGGAGAAACGGGGACAGGGAAAGAAATCTGTGCACGGGCGATCCATGAATTGAGTCAACATGCTTCAGGTTCATTTATTCCCGTTGACTGTGCTTCCCTCCCTGAGGCCCTTTTTGCAAATGAGTTATTTGGTCATGATAGGGGGGCTTTTACCGATGCCCATGAAACCAAACAAGGGCTCCTTTCTCTTGCTGAAGGGGGAACTTTTTTCCTGGATGAGGTAGAGAGCTTATCATTTGGCTCACAGGGTGTGCTCCTTCGCCTCTTGGAAAATCGAACCTGGCGTCCATTAGGTTCCCAAAAATTTTATTCACTCAAATGCCGTGTTATTGCGGCAACAAATCAGGATCTCCTTGGGCTGGTTTTAGCAAAAACCTTTCGACCAGACCTGTATTACCGACTCTCTGTTAATGTAATATCCCTTCCCCCTTTAAAAGAAAGACGGGAAGATATCCCGCTTTTGGTTCAGCATTTCCTAAGCCAATATGGTCCAACTTATCAAAAAGAAGGAATCCATCTCTCTAAGGAAGGGATTGAAACTTTGTCGGACTATTCCTTTCCCGGGAATGTCCGTGAACTTCAGAATATTCTCCAGCAGGCCATCATTCGAACATCAGGGTCTTGTATTAAAACCGAGGATTTGCAGGTTCCTTCAACCGGATGTAAATATCCTTCTGATTGTTCATGGTCAGAGGCCAGACGACAGGCCCTTTTGGCTTGGGAGAAAGAATTTCTATCCAAAATGCTATCTACCTCATCAGGGAATATTTCTGAAATGTCCCGAAAACTAAAACTCAGTAGGCAGGTCCTTTATCGCCTCCTAAAGCGGCATAACCTTAAACCCCCTTCCCCAAATGAAACGCCAACACCTTCATCTCTTGATAAAAAAGACCAAAACCCCCTCAAACCTGTTATCAAATAGGTGACATCCTGTTTCTTTTAGGCAACCCATAATTTCCCTTTAAAAATAAATAAAATTTATAAAGTTCTCTCCATCACCTGTTACCCAAAAGATGACAGTTTAAGGAAAACAGAAATTCTAGAGAAAAACAGATTTTCCTTTTAAAATAGTTACTTAAAACAAAAATAAAAAGTGGTCTGCTCTTTGCACTTCAAGAAAGTCAGGAGGAAAAGTTGGAAGAGCCTCTGACTCAGGAACGTGGGAAGGTCATACTGGAAATACTAAAGTATTTGAATAAACATCCTGAGTCGGGAGACACGTTAGAAAATATTGCGATGTGGTGGATTCCTCCTGAACGCATCCGGCCTCTTTTAAATCAAGTGGAGGGAGCGGTGGGGTATTTAGTGGAGCGAGGACTGATAAAAGAAATCCCTCTTCCTGGGGGAAAAAGGTGGTATCGGGTAAATCTCAACAAAAAAAAGGAGGCGGCCCAATTACTTCGGTCTTTATCCGATGACGGTTGGTTTGCTGGACCATCAATATAAATGAGAACTAGGTTTGTTTAGTTGATCTTGTTTATTTTGTTTGTCTGGTGTTGGAGGTCAACAAGACGAACTAGACAAACCAAACAAACCAGAGGAACCAGACAAACTAGACTTCGGCGTGAGCCCCTGTGGTGAGCAAGGTTGAACCATCGGTCGAACGCCAAACTAAAAAACCACCTTCTATCATGGCAAACTACCGGTGACGGTAGGGCGCAAAGCTACGGATCTTTTTCCCGTTTTTCCCTCCCCATTATAAATGCGGGAGGGTTAGGCTGGGGGTGTAAAAGACAGCCGGGCCACCGAGGTGACAAGAGAATTTTGTCATATCGGATGCTCGGCTTTTTTTTTAGGCTGGATTTCCAATTCCTTCGCTCCGATCGGCACAACGGTCTCCTCCCTCCCGCGCTCGCTTTCGCTCGCTGTGCCGTAGAGCCCCGAGGGGGCTACGACCCTTTACGGGGTAAATACCCCCGGGCAATATGAGCCAGAGGACCCCCTCTTTAGACAGGGGTGAATGGATTTTCTCACAGAAGGCGAGTCAAGCAAGGCTTGTCATTGAAAATTGTCCCGGCTTGCCCGGGGGTATCCATTTTCACTGGGTTAATCACAGATGTCCCCTAATAGCAAAGAAACAAGAGGCAGAATAAATAAAATTTTAGTTGAGAGACTTCATCTCGTAGGTGAAAGCCCGCAATTTTTACAGGCAGTGGATCAATGCTTGGCTATTTCTCAAAATGATATAACCGTTCTCTTTTTGGGTGAGACGGGAACCGGAAAGGAACTCTTCTCCCGATGGGTACACCAATTAAGTCCCCGTGCTTCAGGTCCCTTTGTTCCTGTGGATTGCGCTTCGATTCCCGAAACGCTTTTCGCCCATGAGCTTTTTGGCCATGAAAAGGGTGCCTTCACGGATGCCCGTGAAGAGAATAAAGGACTCCTGGCTGAAGCCTTAGGGGGCACTCTATTTTTGGATGAAGTTGAAAGTTTGCCTGTTGGAGCACAAGGAACTCTGTTGCGCCTCCTCGAAAATCGAACCTGGCGCCCTCTGGGTTCAACGACATCTCAGGCACTCAATTGTCGGGTGATCGCCGCCTCCAATTAGGATCTTTGTCAATTTGTTGAGGCCAAGGCTTTTAGGAGTGACCTCTATTATAGATTGACTGCCTATGTCCTATTCTTGCCTCCTTTACGCGAGAGAAAAAACGATATTCCTTTACTTATTCAACATTTCTTGAATCAATTCGGGCATGCTTACGGGAAAAAGGATGTGACCATTTCGGAAGAGGCCCTGGTTGCACTTTGTTCCTATGACTTCCCGGGAAATATCCGTGAGCTTCAAAATATACTCCAACAGGCGATCATTAAAAGTTCCGCCGGGAGCAGTATTACATCTGAGGACTTTCCTTTTTCTTTAAGCCAAAGTGAATTCTCCTTTAAATCCTGGAAGGAAACACGTCGGCAAGCTATTCTTTCTTGGGAGAAGGAATATCTTTCGCGGGTCTTAACAGCTTCATCGGGTCATAAATCTTCCGCAGCGCAACGGCTTCAACTAACCCGTCAGATGCTATACAAACTTATGAAACGGCATCGGATGCTTTAATGTTTCCCTTCACGACATTCCTACCGGGCAGGCGGGTCTGACTTCAGTCATTTAGCTTTCCCTCAAAATTCCGTCCATTCCGATAAATAAGTTCAAATCGGCCTTTGTCCGATGGCTTCCAATTCATACGGTCCGAAAACGATCCTCTCTCAAATGGTCCTTTTCATAAGGGCAATAGATTTTCCGTCGTTGGCCAAGCTTTTTGTCAACCGTGAGTGAAAACAGGTCAACTAATAGTTGACATTAATTTTCCCTTTAAAATCAATGGAGTGGCTATCTTAAGCGTTAATCCCTGTCAACTATTAGTTGAAAAAACCCGGAAATCAGCTTTGATCAGAAAAGCAAATTCTTTTTTATTTTCAGTAACTTAAAATGAGACGACGGACATGGCCTAATCCTTGCACATATTGATTTAGGAAAAGAAGATGGAAGGACCTCTTACTCAGCAAAAATACAAACTCATAAGGGAGATACTTCAATACCTTAACAAGCATCCGAATTCAGGGGACACCATCGAAAATATCGCCATGTGGTGGATTCCGTCGGAGCGCCTGATTCCCTTATCCAGAGAAGTCGAAGACGCATTACGTTATCTGGTGGACTATGGCCTGATCCATGAAATGATTCTACCCGGGGGAAAGAAGTGGTTCAGGGTTAACCCGGATAAAAAACAAGAGGCCAATCAATTATTAAATTCGCTTTCCGATGGAGGTTGGTTTGTGGGTCCATCCATTTAATAAAAAAATGCCGTTAGGGGTTAGGCGTGAGGCGTAATGGGGAAAGAAATAAAAAGCCAAATTAACCAAATAAATAAAAAGAACCAAATAAACCAGAGGAACCAAAAAAACGAGACAAACCAAACAAACCAGAGAAACTAAATAACCACCTTCTATCATGGCAAACCACTGGTGACAGTGGGGCGCAAAGCTACGGAGCTTTTTCCCGGTTTTCCCTCCCCCCTGCCTGCCGGCAGGCAGGGGGGAGGGTTAAGGTGAGGGGGAAAAGAATAAAGCCAGCCGGGCCACCGAGGTGACAAAGTTGTTTGTCATTTTGGTTGTCCGGCTTTTTTATTGCGAAAGACGTTTCATCGGAAATAACTGGTATTGCAAGAGTGATAAATTATGAAAAAAATTAAAATTCCGCCTAAATTAGTTTTTTTTGTTCTTGTTGTAGTTTTGTCTTTCATCCCAAACTTTGTTTTGCCTTTATATGGCGCACCAAGAGCTGTGATCCCGGTTCAAAGCATTGAGGATGAGTTACTCCCAAATGGCCTTTTTGGAAAAACAGCCTACCTTGAAGTGGTTGATCCCACCACCGGTTCACTTCTCCATAGGATCCAACTATTAACCCAAGAAAATGCAGAAACTTATTTAGTTGATAATATAGATGCGGTGGTAAGCTCAGATGAAACAAGAGCCATAGTTCCCGTTATGAGCACCTCCACGGCATACCTTGAAATTGTCGATATTGTATCAGGAACTTTAGTATCCAGAATAAAACTTCTCAATGGCAATAATGAACCGACCTTTTTAGTGAACGATGTTGATGTAGTTTTAACACCAGATGGGTCCAAGGCAATTATTCCCGTCCAGAGTCGGTCGCCTGAGGTCCTTCCGGGCGGGAACACCGCCTCGACGGCATATCTTGAAGTTGTAGATATTGGGACCGGGAACCCGATTACGGTTCAATTACTAAATCAAGAGGGAAATGAAACCACTCTTGTCTTAGGAGGTGACGTGGTTTTGACCCCCGGTGGGGCAAAAGCTGTTCTTCCTGTTGAGAGCAAAGCACCTGAGCTCTTGCCAAGCGGAAATAATGACAAAACTGCCTACCTAGAAATAGTGGATATTCCCACGGCGACCTTAGAATATAGAGTTCGCCTTTTAAACCAAAACAACGATCCTACCGTTCTTTTTGGAGATATTGATATACTGGTAACTCCCGATGGGACTAAAAGCTTGATCCCAACACAAAGTGCTTCTTTAGAGGCTCTTCCGAGTGGTTCTGGGGCTACCGCTTATCTTGAAATTGTCGATATCGGAACGGGGGCTCTAAGTTCAAGGGTACAATTGCTCAATCTTAATAATGGGCCTACACAATTAAAAAATGGTGTGGATGCAGTATTAGTACTTCCAGGGGGAACCCAGGCTATTGTTCCTGTTCAAAGTCAGGTTTCGGAACTTTTACCTAGCGGGAATACAGATACGACGGCTTACCTTGAAATTGTTAATATTTCCACTGGGGTTTTAACTTCAAGGGTACGGTTGTTAACCGTTTCGAATGATGGAACCGATTTGGTCCGGGATGTAGATTCGGTAATTACCCCCGATGGTGCCAGGGCTTTAATTGGAGTCCAGGGAAGGTCCGTTGAAACATTTCCCTTAGCCACCGCGAATACAGGCTACCTTGAAATAATAAATATTAGCACTGGTACCTTGGAGTCAAATGTTCGATTGGCCACTACAAGCAACTACCCCACCAAATGGGTTGCGGGTGTGGACGTTATTTTAACTTCGGATGGAGCAAGCGCCTTTGCACCTGTGGAGAGTGTCGGGGAACCCTTTTCTTATGGAGTCTATCTCTATTATGGGACAGCCACATTGGGAATTGTGACTGTGGCCACCGGTTCTTTAACCGATATGATTCCGCTTCTGAATCATACCGGAACCATAACCCGCCTGATATTGGATGTGGACCCCATTTTAACCCCCGATGATTCAAGGATTTTGGTTTTAGTCGCCAGTGATGGCTTGGAACAATTTCCTCTCGGGGATTGTTTGGGGGGATGTGGAACTCCTTATCTTCAAATTATCAGGTTTACTCCCTTTCAACATAACCGTATCCGGTTGTTAAATCAAAATAATACCGAAACGATTGCAATTAACGGGATTGATCCTGCCCTGGTCCCGGATGGAACCAGGGCCTTGATTCCCATCCAAAGTCAGGAACGCGTAAAAATCCAGCCACCCGGCCAGCCGCTTCCGAGTTTTGATCGCACTGCCTATCTTGAAACAGTGAATTTGGTAGCATTATCTTCAGCGTTTTTGGAATATAGAACCAAACTTCTTACCACAGTGAATGGCGACACTGGTTTTGTCACGGGTGTTGATGTCACCGGCCACGGAAGCGGAACCATTGGGGATGTTTTTGATGCGGATGCAGACATGGCCCCCGAATATTTTGGGACGGTGACTGTCACAACCACCACCCCCACGACAACCACTACCCTTCCCGATTTTGGCGATGCGCCCGATCCATTTTTGGGAGTTGCTCCTCCTAATGTTCCTGCTCCTGGGAACTACCCCTCTCTCCTTTCACATAATGGGGCAAGACACCTGGACTTTTCAAAGGAATGGTTGGGTGATATCTCTTTATTTCCTCATTGTGTGTTGACTCCTGCTTCTGCAGATGGCGAATCGGATGCCAAAGTTGCTAATTTGGATAATCTTGATAATGGGGTAAGAATAATTGATCAGAATGGTAACATTGTTGTGAAATTAAAAAAAGGAGGTTTGTATACAGTTGAAATTTTGGTGAGTACTTCTGGCCAAGGACCTCTTCGATACGGAGCTGCCTCAAACCAAAAGCTTTACTTGCACGGGTATTTTGATTGGAATCGAAATGGTGATTGGGAAGAGGGGATGCAATTTCACGAAAGTCTAAATCCGGCAGTCCCTGGGTGGGGAAATCCAAATTTAGATCAAGGTGTTGGAGGGTCTTGTGCTCTTCTCAAAATTCCGTTAAACGTTCCCTCAAATGCGGAGTTAGGGAACTTTTACGCCCGGTTCAGGCTAGATTATGGGGAAGACGTTGGAATAATTGCGAATCCTGTCTGTATCCGAAATAAAGGAGGCCCTGGTGGGGGGCTTTGCGAAGATGTTGGAGAGGCACAGTTTGGCGAGGTGGAAGATTTTCCATATGAAATTATCGCTGGTGATACGCCTGATGGCCCGGACGGCGGAAAAAAGTCAGGATACAAGTGGGAAGATCAAAATGGAAACGGTGTGTGGGATGTAGGGGAACCACCGCTTCCAGGGTGGGAGATCATACTTTATAAACAAGGAAGTCCACCGGTTCCATTCAAAATTACCTCTACCGATCACAATGGATACTATGAGTTTGATGGTCTTCCTGTCGGGTCTTATGAAGTTTGTGAACGTTGGGAAGCATTTTGGATACAGACATTTCCCAATGGCTGTTATTCTTTTAATATTTCATCTCCTGGGGAAGTCCATACTGATAATAATTTTGGAAACCAATTTGATTTTCCCCCTCTTTGTACGTTGACAATATATGGTTGGAAATGGAATGATTTAAATGGGAATGGTATACATGAATCAAATGAACCTTTTTTACCAGGATGGAAAATATTTGCGAAGGGACAAGATGATTTATTCGGAAATCCCATTTCAGATTATGAAATAACCGATATGAATGGATTTTACCAATTTGATGAGTTGCCTTGCGGGGAATATGATATTTTTGAAGAGGTAAAACCTGGTTGGTCCCAGACCTTTCCTTCGGGTGGGTCTTATCATCACATCGTTTCCACCCCTTCAATTTTTAAGGATGAGGATTTTGGAAACAAAGAATTAATAATAACCACCGCGATTAGACTTATTAATTTACGGGTCCATCCATTTGGGAGTGGAAATCTTATTGAGTGGACCACGGGATCAGAGATTGACAATTCGGGATTTAACATTCTCCGAGGCCAATCGTCCCATGGGCCGTTTGAGAGGATTAATCCTGCCATAATCCCGGCAAAAGGAATTTCTCCGGCCGGGGCTACCTATACCTTTGTGGATTCATCGGTAGATAATGAAGAAACCTATTACTACCATTTAGAAGATATTGATACCCGGGGAGTGAGAACAGTCCATAACACGGTTTCCGCAACACCGCTTTTTGCTTCCAATACGCCCGTGTCTAGTGATTCAACTTCGAATATTTCTCCTCAAACCTCAACATCCGACCTACCAGGTTCTAATTCTGGAAGGACCACAACAACTTCAGTAGATCACGGGTTAGAAATTTCTGGATTTGGGAAGTCGTGGGAGGTTGAAGGTCAAGAAGGATTTATCTACCAAATCCTGGTGCCGGATGGGAGTGGTTTAACGGTTTGGCGGGTGGGTTCTGAACCAATGGCCGAGTTAGGAAATGATGAACGTATTGCAAGTGAGGTGGTATTGGAAATCCAGGGGGAGGAAGGTTTAGGGTTTAAAGCCAAAGGCAAAGAGAGAAAAGTTGTATTAAAGTGGATTGCAAGGAATATGGACGACGGCTATTTCCTCTGGAGGAGTAAAAGAGGGGAGAAAGACAGTTTTATACAAATTACCGATTACCTTTTGCCTTCTTTTGATATGGAGCAATCTGACAAACCGCTGAAATTTGAATATGCGGATACGGGTGTAATACCCGGCGTGGATTATTCCTATAAGCTGGAAGCGGTGGATGTTCTGGGCAAAGCACAGTTTGTGGCATCGGCATCCGCGAAGGCGATTGAGGGGCCTTCTGAAACGGAGGAAGAAAAGAGTGAGGATGAGAAAGGGACCGAAAAAAGAGAGACCAAACCGGTAGAGGCAGAAGTTAAAGTTGGTGAAGGGGAGACGAAGGGAAGAAAATTCATGGATTCCCGCTGAAGGATTGCGAGAATGACGGGAAGAGAAGAACCCTAAGATTTCTCGTTTCACTCGAAGTGACATATGGGAGGAGGGAGGGCGTAAAGCCCTGTTAGGGCCACGCCCCTTTACGGGGGAAAGGAAATAGTAAATCATAATTCCCTATATACTTCTTTTCGGTGTTTTATCGCAAAGATGGTGACTTCTTTCCGAAGATCATCAACGGTATAAAGGATGCGATAATCTCCTTGTCTAATTCGGAAAGTTTTGGGTTTGGTATGAAGCTGCTTAATTTGTTGGGGGAAAGGGTTTGAGGTAAGACTTAAAATGATTTTATCTATGCGTGTTAAATCCTTTTTGGGGATTTTGGTCAGTTGTTTCTCGACCGACTTTTTGACAAGGATTTTATACATTCATTTCTTTTTGCGAAAAATCTTTTTGCGAACGGTTTCATATGGAATTGAATCCTCAGCGATGTGTTCTTTGACATATTTTACATCTTCGAGATCTTCGAGGCGATCAAGAAGCTTTTTGTATTCTGTCATATTAATGATAACGGCTTTTTTCTTGCCGCGTTTGTCAACAATATATGTTTCCTTTTTTAGGGGCTTCATGGTGATAACTCCTCGTTTTGGAACTAAATACTCCATTAAATTTTATATCAGTAGGGAACAGGAATGTCAAGGAAGGGGTAAGACCCTAAAACAGAGATAGAACGAGGCTCCGCGGTCTAAAACCCCTCCCCTCGTGGGAGGGGATGAAGGGGAGGGGGAACCTGCACGGTTACCTTTCACCCTCTCCCTAACCCTCTCCCATCAGAGGGAGAGGGAACCATTTGGAATCCTCTATCTCTAATGGAATGGACCCATCCCTCTTTCAAAATGTCTTGAGCTAAGGCATGATGGATGTTGTTAAAAGTCTCAAACATTCATCCAACAAAAGAAGGAGGGTCCAACATGAACGTTACCATATTAGGGATAGATATC
>DASWJH010000016.1 GCA_036397255.1 Nitrospiria bacterium | reverse complement strand
CCATCTCCTTCTGCAGGTATGCGGAAGTGTGGCCTATCGGACAGAAATATTTCAAATCGAAAAATTGCACTTTAAAAGAAAAACCAATATTTCTCTATAAGTTAGAACAGGCAACCCATTCAACGTTGGGACACTACTGTTGTAATGTGTTGAATGATTCAACAAATCCCTGAGTGGAGGGAACATTTTTTTTGTTTATTAAATCTAAAATGGATTAAGGACCACTATCAGGGGCTCTTTACCAGATCATGATAACATTAACTATGAATGGATTAAGTGAAGGAGCTTTAAGAGAGGGATAGGAGTTTTTGGGGAAGGCCCAGTGGAGAAAAAACATTTCCCTTTTGTTCTATACCCCTATGGTTTTTAGGCCCAAAGCCCTTGCGGCTTGTCCGAGCATTCGATCATGCGTTGCGACGGTCAGGTCTGCACCATATTCATCCTGCCAAGCCAAAGCGGTTGCCAGATGGATTGCATCCAAAGTTCCTATCATGACTGGAAAGGTGTTCGCTGCCCTTTTGAGGATAGGTCTAGTCACCCCAACGATCTCCATGGCTTCCAGTAAATGGAAAACGGCCTCCCGGCGGGTTAGAACCTCTTCTTCAGCGAGATGGTGTCTGATACGTAGCCGGTCAACCGCCCTGAGACATTCCAGTTCGGCCAGCTCACTGCACACCAGCCGGTCAAAACGGTCCCATCCGGTCAGTTGGCCTGGCTCTCCCAGGATCAGGCGCAGAATGACCGAAGAGTCCATGTAAGCGTTCACCGCTCTTTTTGCCTCTCTTCAAGGAGTACCTTTAGACTGTTGAGGTGTTTCTTGATCGGAGAGGGGAGGTGGACATCCTTTGCAGACCGGAGGGGTTTTCGAATCGCCAGTTTGCCTGGTGCTGAGGGATAAGGAAGAATTCTTGCAATTGGCGTTTCCCGGTCAAGAAGCGTCAAAGGATGACCTCGACGAACGTTCCTTAGATATTGACTGAGATGAGCCTTGAATTCAGCGATGCGTACGGCGGATTCTTTAGGTGTTTTCATGATGGTCTAATTATGACCATTTCTGGTCATATTGTCAATACCCCATTTCAAATGATCTAAAATGCAACCCATCGCCTGCTCCGGGAAGAGCGGATTTTTTAGGCGCTGGTAAGTCATGTTGGGTGATACTGGATTAGAATCAGGTTCGGCCCTAAGTGTCAAGGCTTGATGTCAAAGGTTCAAATCCTATCCAGAATCCTTTTTTTCAATCCTTAAATTTCCTCCAAATTGCAGGATTTGCCTCGATCCTCAACCTATTTTCTTCTAACCTTTTTTAATCCAAATCCGAGGAAAAACCTAATCAATTCTCTTGATATGTTTCAACGATCTCAATATACTTTCTCACCACGAACGGTTCCCCCGATACGCTCTCTATTCTTTATCAAAGCCATATCCGCATGGAAGAGGGTTAAGTTTTCCAGCTTGCGGAAAAAGTTCTCGAGAATTCCGAGATTGAAGCCATTGGGCGGGTAATGGCCCAGCGACGAGGTATTAATCCCAGGATAATAAACGTTTAAAAGGTCGAGGACCTTAATCTGTATGATAAAAGTTAAAAGAGTTTATGCTTTGCCGGAAAAGAAAGATGGGTACAGAATATTGGTGGATAGACTTTGGCCGAGGGGTTTGCCAAAAGAAAAGGCTAAGATAGACCTTTGGTTAAAAGAGATTGCTCCCACCGACCAATTGAGAAAATGGTTTTCCCACGATCCCAAAAAATGGGATGAGTTTAAGGCCAAATACAGAACGGAATTAAAAGATAAAAAGGAATCATTGGAAAAGGTTAGAAAATTGGAAAGAGAGGAAAAAATAATTACGTTTCTTTATGCTGCTAAAGATCAAAAACACAATAACGCAGTTGCCTTGAAGGAGGTCATTACGGGTTTGAAAATTTAGGGATTGACTCTGGCAAAGGAAGGGTTCCCATTGGAGGTAAACTTATATCTATATGTGCAAATTGAATTGATTTTCAATTGTGCCCAAACGATGCTATATTACAATGCCGAATGATCTTCATGTGTACCAATGGGAAAGCAGTTCTCCAGGCTCAGGGCATCTGGTTTCCTGATTAACCATATGAGATTACTTTCCCGAAGCCTGCCAATTCCGACTGATTTGTGTTCATCGGTAGGGAAGCTATAATCGTTTTCTGATACCACACCACCGTTGAAAGGCCGATCCGATGAAAGCCTCGGACCTGTTTGTGAAATGTTTGGAGCGCGAAGGGGTAAAGTACATCTTCGGCCTTCCGGGAGAAGAGAACCTGGACCTGCTCGAATCGTTGCGTTCATCCAGCATCACGTTCGTCCCGACGCGGCATGAGCAGGGCGCTGCGTTTATGGCCGATCTCTATGGGCGCCTGACCGGGCGAGCGGGGGTTTGCCTCTCCACGCTGGGTCCCGGCGCCACCAATCTTGCCACAGGTGTGGCCGATGCCAATCTTGACCACGCTCCGTTGGTGGCTATCACGGCTCAGGCGAGGCTTGAACAGATCCACAAAGAGTCCCATCAATATGTCGATACTATTCGTTTCTTCGCCCCCCTGACCAAATGGAACACCCGCGTCGAACGGGCATCGACCATTCCCGAAGTGGTGCGGAAGGCGTTCAAGATTGCCCAGGCGGAAAAGCCGGGGGCCTGCCATATCGCGTTACCGGAGGATGTGGCGGAAATGGATGTTCAGGGTGCCCCGCTGTTGTCATCGCACACACGCCGGCCCTCCCCCGACGGAGCGGCTGTGAAGGCCGCTGCCGATCTTATCGACCGTGCCCGTTATCCCCTGATTCTGGCCGGCAACGGGGTGGTGCGTGGGCATGCCGCCGATGCCCTACTTCAGTTTTCTCAGAAAACAGGAATCCCGGTGGCGAACACTTTCATGGCCAAAGGGGTCATGCCCTGGAATCATGAGTTGTCGTTGCTTACCATCGGGCTCCAGGCCCAGGACTATGTCTCCTGCGGGTTCGATCGAGCCGATCTGATTATCGCCGCCGGGTATGACCCCGTGGAATACGCCCCGCGCCACTGGAATCCCGATGGAAAGAAGCCTATCGTCCATATCGATTTTACCCCAGGAGAGGTGGATGGCTGCTATCAGGCCAATGTGGAGATCGTGGCGGACGTTCGGGAGACCTTTGAGCGATTGGCCGGGGAGGTGAAGGGCCGGAAAGAGATAACCTACAACAAGACGCTCCGTGCCTATCTGGTTGAGGAATATGAGGCCATCAGCGCCTCAGACAGGTTTCCCCTCAAACCCCAACGGATCATCCGTGACATCCGCCGGGCCCTTGGTCGAGAAGATATTCTGATCAGCGATGTGGGGGCCCACAAGATATGGATCGCCCGGCTCTTTCCTGCCTATCTGCCCAATACGGTGATCATCTCCAACGGGTTTGCCGCCATGGGGATCGCTCTGCCGGGGGCGGTTGCCGCTAAACTGGTTCATCCGAACCGCAACGTCCTGGCGGTATGCGGGGACGGGGGGTTTCTAATGAACTGCGCGGAATTGGAAACGGCTTGCCGGCTGGGGATTGCCTTCGTAACCTTGATCTTCAACGATAACGGTTTTGGTTTGATCCGATGGAAACAGAAACAACGCTTCGGCGGATCGTTTGCCACCGAGCTAACGAATCCCGACTTTGTCAAGCTCGCCGAGTCCTATGGGGCCAGAGGGTTTCGCATCGGCGCAGCCTCGGAATTGGCACCTGTCCTGAAAGAAGCGTTGGCCCTCAAGGTGCCATCGGTCATCGACGTACCGGTCGATTATTCGGAAAACTCCCATCTCATGGAGCGTTTGGGGCGGTTAATCTGCCCATCGTAATCATCACGGAAAAAAATGATCCCATGGGAAAGGCTGGCAAATGATTAAGGAAATTCTCCCCGGCGTGTTCCACTGGGTGACTTTCCATGAAGAAATCGAGGAAGATGTTCACTCATACTACTTTTGTACCACCGATCCTGCTGTGCTGATCGACCCGAGGGTTCCGAATGAAGAAATGGCCTGGTTTAAAAATCAAAACCCTCCTAAACACATTTTTTTGACCAACAGACTTCATTATCGAAACAGCAATCGGTTTATTGCTTCCTTTGGAGCAAAGGTTTGGTGTCACAGTACCGGGCTCCATGAATTTTCCAAAAAACAGAAAGTGCATGGTTTCAATCACGGGGTTCGGCTCCCGGGAGATGTCTTGGCACTGGAAGTCGGCGTGCTGTGTCCGGAGGAGACGGCATTTTATTTTCCTCAGTCCGGAGGTATCTTGGCAATCGGCGATGCCCTCGTTCGATATGATGGTGAGCTGGGTTTCGTGCCTGATGCGCTGATGGGAGAGAATCCGAAAGCCGTCAAGAAAGGTCTGCATCACATTTTTTTCAAACACCTGGAGCGGGAATTCGATCATCTTCTATTTGCTCACGGGGAGCCGTGGATCGGCGGTGCCAAATTAGGATTACGCCGGTTTTTGGAGGCCTTTCAGGAATAAATGGATTTCACTTATACTCCCATTGGGGTCATTCACACCCCTTATAAGACTTTGGAGAACATTCCAAAGAGTCTGGGTGAAGCGCCCACGGCAGAGGGAATCATTGAGATTGACCCTGTCTATGAAGAGGGGCTGATAGACATCGACGGGTTTTCACATCTTCTGGTTATTTTCGCCTTTCACCTGAGCAGGGTCAAACCACTGAAAGTGATCCCGCCGATGCAAAAGAAGGAGAAAGGGGTATTTGCCACCCGGTCTCCCCATCGCCCGAACGCCATCGGCATTCTGACGGTAAAGCTTCTCAAGCGTGAGGGGAGGAGACTGTTTGTCCGTGGGGTGGATGTGTTGGATAAAACGCCGGTCTTGGATATAAAACCCTACCTTAAGCATTTCAACAGCCGCCCCGACGCGCAACAGGGTTGGCTAGATCAAAAGTAGGAATCCTTAAAAAGGAATTTTTTTGTTACGATTTGTTGATCGATTCCCGTAGCCCGCTCCAAAAGCTGCTTTCGCAGACACTTCTCACCCATCACGATTAACACTCAACCATTTCCGGGGATTAAACCAAAGAGAAGGTTTGCTTTCCTGCGTTTAACAAAAAGGGTGAATTTGAGGAGAAAAGGAGGTTTTTAAATTTAGAAAGGCATTTGAAACGTGGTGAGAATGTCGTTCTGTTCCTCCGACCATCTAAAATTGAGACCGATCTTTGATTTTAGAATGAACGAACGTTCCACCCTGACCGTCAGGGGAAATTCATTGAGTGGAATGTAGTTTAACCTTGTTTCAAAAAGCTGATGTGCGGTTCGGATTGCTAAACCCGGGGTGGGAAACTGGGTTAATGAAAAATCACTGACCAGAAGTGGGGGAGAATTTGGATTTAAATCCTGATTCAATTTTCCCAGTGATGGTCCCTGAAAAGAGATCCCATTGGATATCGTCAGGCGGGCATGGGTAAGGCCTTCCAGGTACCCTTTGGCTATTGCAACCCAATGGAGATCGTTGAGCGTTTTAATTACCGTGCTTTGGATGGCCGCCTGGGCGCTTAGGTTTAATTCACGGTCCCGTTCTAAGCTAAACACCGGGGAGAGGGGAGATCTATTTGAAGGGTCAGTGGTGAAATTGGAATAATAATTCGATGGAAGCTCCGAAACAAAATATAAGATTTCACCGGAAAGTCGGTGATCCATTTTATGAAGAAAAACCCTCCAGGGTTCAAAGGTTTTGGAAGCGCTAGAAATGGGATGGCTTGCGAAGGAAATTGACCCTGTAAAAATTAAAGGTAAGGCAATGGTGGTTATAACCAGAAAAAGGGCAGGGTTTTTAAGTTTTCTTTTAAAAACAGAACCCAAGAACATTCCATTACCTCCAATATTGCTGCTTTACCTGCAGCTTAATTAGTGCAAATGGTTTGCCATTCCCTGGTCCAGTTTTTGCAGATACTGAAACCTTTTGATTTTAATGGAGATTATGTCTATATGACAAAACAAGACAAACCTGCCCCCTTTTAATTGTTTTTAGGAATTGAACATTTTCACTAAGTGTGAATAATTTTTCATAAAAAGGCATAATTTCGTCTTACTTTTTCATCCAAATAAAAACCGTATTTTGAGATTAGATTAATGATAGGTTATTTCCGACAATCCGTTTTCAAAAAAACAATTGAGAGCTTATTCATATTAAAAGACAAGGAATAATGGTGTCCTATCCGAAAATTTTCTGAACAGGTTATTTTCTTGACAAGGTTTGGGTCCACCAGTAGAATGATCCAAAAATTTATATAAAATACAATCAACAAAGAATAGGAAAATTGTGAAACTCCGTCTGAAACCCGGCTTTGTTTTTTTTGTTTTCCTTTGTTTTTTTCCATTAACCCCTTCTACATCCTCTGCGGTTCGTCCATTCTTTATAACCGAAGATGCCATTCCCATAGAAAGGGGAAAGTCCAGACTGGAAACAGGTATATCCTTTCAACGGTATGATTCCGATGACCGGAGGTTTCCTTGGGTGGTGGATTTTACTCAGGGGGTCATCAATAATTTGGATTTTGGTGTCTCGGTTCCAGTTATTTTTAAATCGGGGAGGGATTCATCCGATGGCATTGGAGATATTCGAATTAAATCAAAGCTTCGGTTTTTGAAAGGAAGGGAAGCCAACCCGCTGTCGCTGTCGTCACAACTTTTTATAAAATTTCCTTCCTGTGATCGTAGTAAAAACTTGAGCCCTGAATGTACTGGCGAACCCGATGTAGGGTTGATTGGAATTGCCAGTAAGGAGTTTTTTCCTATTCTGGTGCATCTGAATTTGGGGTATGTTTTAACCGGGAATCCGAATAATCAGTCGTTTAGAGATGTATTTCAATATTCCCTGGCTTTTGATATTTTAACCGTGATTGATCCCTTACATGTCATTGCCGAGCTTGCAGGAGAGACCCAGCGCAATCCCAGTCAACCTACGGATTCAGTAGCGGTTCAGTTTGGGGCTTTATATCAATTGATTTCCGCCTTATCGATTGACGGATCATTTGGATTTGGTTTAACAGACGCCAGTCCGGATGTTTTTGTAAACACCGGCGTGACTTACCGGTTTTAGTCCCGAGAGGTGTTTTCCCCTTTCTTTAAGTGGGGAAAAGGGAGCATTTTAGAGTTTGAATTTTTTAATTTCCTGCTCTAACTGTTGGGAACGGGAGGTTAGGGTTCCAACAAAATTATTCATTTCTGCGACTCGATGAACGTTTTCTTCAGCAGTTTCCTTGAAAATTTCAAGAGCATGGTTTATTCGTTCACTTCCTTGGCTTTGTTCCTGGGTAGCCTCTAAAATGTGATTAATCATTTCAGTAACCTTCTCCACTGCTGTTGTTATCAATTTGCTTCCTTTGCTTTGTTCCTGGGTTGATCTTTTCACCTCGTGTCCCAATACGCGCATATTTTCAACTGCCTTTGTAATTTCAACGCTTGCGCTTTCCTGTTCATGCGTGGCCCGATTGATTTGTTGAACCATTTCTTTAATTTGCACCATGGCCTTATCCACTTCTTGTATTCCCCTGGATTGCTCTTTGGTGGCTTTTACAATTTCTTTGACCATTTCTGTGGAGAGGTGGGAACTTTCGATAATGGCTCCCAACACGGTTCCTGACTCGTTTGACAAAGAAACACCTTTTTGAACCCTTTCAGAACCATGAACCATGGCATTAACGGCATTTAATGTTTCATCCTGGACATCCTTGATTAAAACTGCAATTTCCCGTGTAGAGGAAGCTGTTCGCTCTGCCAAGCTTTTGACCTCCTCCGCTACTACCGCGAATCCTTTTCCATGTTCTCCGGCTTGAGCCGCTATGATGGCGGCGTTGAGGGAGAGGAGGTTGGTTTGCCCAGCCACTTCGTCGATCACTTTGACGATTTTTCCGATGGAATCTGATTTTTGGGCTAACCGAGAAACAATTTCCTGAACTTCCATAAAACTGGATTTTATTTCCTGCATTCCGGTAATGGTTTCAGTAATAGATTTTTTTCCTTTTTGAGCCTCGGAAGTTGTATTTTCAGATAACTCATTACTCCGTTGGGCGTTTATCTCCACCTGTTGTACCGATGCGTTGAGTTCGTGAAGGGAAGATGCTGTATTATCGGTTGCGCTATGTAGGGTCTCAATACTTAGAGCAATTTCTTTGACGCTTGAAGTCATTTCAGAAATGGAGGAGGAGGTCACCTCGATGGCGCTGGAGAGGTTATCCATATGATTTGCAATCTCGTTAATGGTTGCATCCATTTCCAGAATGGAGCTAGAGGTATCGTTTGCCGACAAAGACAATAATTCAACGTTTTTATTAACTTCCGTAATCGAAGCCCCCATTTGTATGATCGAAGAAGAGGTTTCTTCAACCGCACTTTCCTGTTTGTTTACCTCTGAGGATATTCCATCGCTGGTTTGATGGAGTTTCTGCGAAACGTCCGTTACGGCCAAAGTGTTTTCCCGGACCTGTGATATTAAATTTCGGAGCCTTCCTGACATTTCATTAAAAGCTTTTGCAAGAACCCCAATTTCGTCCCTTTGTTTGACGGTTACGATAGTAGAAAGGTCTCCATCGGCCATTGCTTTGGATCCTCTTACGATGGAGATAATGGGGTCTGAAATTTGTTTGGCTAGCAAATAGCTAACGTAAGAACCTACCAGCAATATCCCTAAGCTGACTAAAAAGATATAATTCATGATCGTGCCCAAAAAACCCGCAACTTCTTCGCGGTTTCTTTGGATCAGGTAAGCCCCTTCCATTTTCCCTTCAGCAGTTAATGGAACCAAAACTGAAATATAATTTTCCGATCCCATAGCCACATCAAAATGCTCACTTGGTTTCTGTTGGCTCGAAACAGACCGGATTTCATCCTTGATTGTTTTTAATTGGTCATTGATATTTTTTCTGTTATCTCCGCTTAAGGTGGTAGCAACGAGGGAGCCATCGACAATAAAACTAATTTCACTGTCGGTCATTTTTTTAATTTCTTCTGCCAGGGAATCATCAATTTTGTACCCAATGGTAATGGTACCGAGGATGGAATCCCCGACGGCAACGGGAGCGGAGGTCACCTGATACAGGGCATTTCGGGTAACAAAAACCCCATGGGTTTCAGTCCCCCCTAAAGCTATTTTGATGGAGTGTTCTCCTGTTAAATTGCCTTGGGAGCGGCTCTGATCCGTACTGGCCAGGATGCCTCCTTCCCCATCGGTAATTAAGAAAAGGTCACTTCCAATTTGAGCTTGAAAGCTTTTGGCAAAACCCAATATGGTTTCCCTATCCCGTGTGGATAAAAGCGCTTTTAGAAAAGGGACTTCGCCGATTAATTTATTCTCCACGGATATTTCTTTGGTTCGAAGCGCTTGATAATTCTCAAAAAGGGTCTGAGTCTTTTTTAGATCCTTTTGTAGTGTTTTATCAAGTTCGGCTTTTGTAAATAAATTAACGATCAACAGGGTCGTGATAATGAGTCCGCTCATTACCACGACCATCAGGAAAAGAATTTTTTTCTGAAGTGTAAGGCTTCCGAACTTTGATCTGTGAAGGTCCCCCAAGTTTGCCATTCTAGTTCTCCGTAGTTAGCGTAAAATCTACCGTTGTGGTTCCAGAGACATTTACCGCTTTTGCATTGTTTACCGATGGACTTGCCCAAGCCTTTACACTATAGTTTCCATTGGGAACATCCCGAATGGTATAGCTGCCATCCTGGGACGTAATGCCGAAATTAGGATTCTCCAATACCAAGACAAAAGCATGCATATGGCTGTGAATATGGCAGAAAATTTCCACTAAACCTGGGTTTTGAAAAGCCACAAATTTTTCCCGGCCTTGTCCATAGATTCCCAAATCAAAGGGATTTGTTTTTGAAATCGAAAAAGCGCTATGGAAAACCGGATCGCTGTTAGGAAAATCAACCGTGGTCCCTTGGATTACCGCTAGATTTCCCGGAACAAACTGAAGGTTGATGTGATTCATTTCCGGTCTTTTACTCGGTGCCTGAAAGGTTCCTTTAACATTTTCCAAATAGACAATAATGTTGCTTAGGTCTTTTTTTCCAGGGACTTGAACCTTCCCTGTGATGGTTCCCGCGTAAACCATGGGACCGTTTCCAATGGCGAAAAGAAGTAGAACAATCATTAGTTTCGTTTTCACTTATCTCCTCCCTGTTTTATGGTTCCTATCATTAAGGTCAGCACAAATTGATTCCTAAATCTGAAATCCCACACAAAAGAATAAAAGGGCATCCCATGTCCTTTTATCGATTGGGAAGCGGTGCATTTTGGTTTTCCCTTAATCCCCTTGTGCAAATTCCTCTGGGCACCGCTTTCCCATTTCTATGAATGATCAAAAGGCTTACTTGGCCTTCGGAAGATCAGGAGCCATAACAATCGGAAGCTGTCCAGTGAGACCATTTTTAAGGAAAGCCAGCAGGTCCCTCCGTTCCCTTTTCGTCAGGTTTAACATCATCATCTTAGGAGACTTATTGGAGTGTACCCCGCCCCCATTATTGTAAAAGGCTACAACCTCGTCCAAAGTTTCAAATGCCCCGTCGTGCATATAGGGGGCTGACATTCCAACATTTCTCAGAGAAGGTGTTTTGAAAGCACCTTTGTCTTTTTCATTTTTAGTGACCTCGAAACGGCCCAAATCCTCCTTTACCGGTCCCACTTGGGGAACACCGAGGACATGGAATTGACTATCGGAGAAGTTCACTCCATTGTGGCATTGGGTGCAGGCTGCTTTACTCACAAAAAGAACCAGCCCTTTCTTTTCCTGTTTAGTCAAGGCTTGTTTGTTTCCCCGCATATATTGATCAAAAGCCGAATTGGGAGTGACAATGGTTCGCTCGAAAGCCGCAATGGCTCTTCCCACGTTTTCAAGGCTAGGCCCTTCCCCAAAAACCCCCAAAAAGCGCTTTTTGTACTCCGGAACATCATTGAGACGAATCACCATTTCTTCCCTGGGGAGATTCATTTCTACCTCGGCTTCGATCGGACCCATGGCCTGTTGTTCCATGGTTCCTGCACGGCCATCCCAAAATTGGGCGCCATTATAGGCAATGTTCATTACAGTGGGAGAATGGCGTCCTAATTCTTTTCCCCCAAAACCGATGGACCTTTTTCTCCCATCGGAGTAGCCTTTTTCAGGGTCATGACAGGTGGCACAGCTCATGGAATTATCCCCTGAAAGGCGTTTATCAAAAAACAGCATTTTCCCCAAATCAATCTTTGCCCGGGTTTGGGGATTATCCGCTGGAATGGGAACTGCGGGTAGGGGCCCAATTTCCCCCGGAAGGTATTCAAATGTATCAATGTTTTTGACATTAATAACCACTCTTCGAGCTTTTTCCACATCTTTTTCATTGGGAAGATCACCAGAGGAAATCTCTGCAAAGAGGTTTCCTCCAAAACCGATGGAAAGAATCATCATGAGGCATCCCCCTAATAAAGACCATAAAAGGGGCCGTGCCTTAAATTTCTTTGTGTGTAGCATTGTATATCCCTCCTGTTTTTCGAATTAGGCCGTTGGGTATGAAGGAGTACGACCTTTTATTTTTTAATGTCCCTATTTAATTCCGCTCCACTTTGAAGGTGTTTATCCTTAATATTGCTTTTTTCCTTTGAAATAACCGAAATAAAGGTATCTACGATTTCCGGGTCAAATTGTGTACCTTTGTGGCGTTTTATTTCTTGAATGGCTTCATCATGGGTCATGGAACGGCGATAAGGCCGAAAAGAAGTCATTGCCTGATAAGCCTCCGCAATACTGAGAATTCTGGAGAGAAGTGGGATTTCTGGTCCCTTCAACCCAGAGGGATAACCGGTCCCATTAAAACGTTCGTGATGTGCCACAATAATGGGGATAGCCTCCATCAGTTGCGGGTTAGGAGTAAATAACGCTTGGATGGCCTTGGGATGTTTATGAATAATGGCTTTTTCTTCGGGATCCAAAGGCCCCGGCTTATTAAGTATGTAATCGGGAACGCCCACAAGCCCCAGGTCATGAAGGAGGCTCGCGATCCGAAGGCATTCACGCATTTCAGAATTGAGGTTAAGGGCTTCCGCCATAAGTAGGGCGTATTTGGTTACTTCTTTTGAGTGATGGCTATAATGAATGGATTTTTGGTCCACCAGGGCTGCCAAATTTCCAATGGTTTTAAGGGTGGGGTTTTCAAAAACATTTTTAAGGTGATCAATGTGTTTATTGACCTCATATTCCAATGCCTCCTGATACCGCTGAACATTGTTCCGTCCCAAAGCCTTTGCTGAATACAGTGCACGATCGGCAGCACCGAGGAGGGTATCTTTTTGGGACGCATTTTCCGGATATGTGGCCACACCAATACTCACTGAAATTTTAACCATTTGATTGTTGGGGGTAAGAAATTCATATTCGTTGATTCTCTCGCGGATGGATTCCGCCAATTGAAAGGCACCCTTTCCCGAAGTTTCCGGAAGAATAATTCCAAATTCTTCACCCCCATATCGGGCAGGAATATCAACGGCCCGAATCATTTCCTTGATAATGATCCCCAATATTTTTAAAAAAGAATCCCCTGCCTGGTGTCCGTAAATATCATTAATTCCCTTAAAAAAATCGATATCCATAAAAATAATTGAAACCTGATGTTTGTACCGTTCACTCCGCTCGATTTCCTTTTCTAAAAGGTAATGAAATTGTCGGTGGTTGAAAAGGCCCGTTAGACTATCAGTCACCGAAAGGTGTTTTGCTTTTTCAAATAACCGATTTCGTTCAATAACCATGCTGACCTGAAAGGCCAAGCTAAGAAGAAGGTCTTCTTCTTCCTGTCGGTAGGGGCCTTCTTCTTCCCTGTCGGCAATGATGATGGCTCCCAAGGTTTTCCCTTTATGAATACAAGGGACTCCCAAAAGGGAAACGGGAAATTTTGTTGAGAGAGGAGATTCATAAAACCGGGCTTCATTTTTGGTAATTCGAACCGAAGTGCCCTCTAGTAAAAGGCGGGAAAGAAGTGGATGCCGGGTTGCTGTTTCAGGATCGATGTTTCCAAGGAATTCCGATGAAAAAAGCATTTTTTCAGTTCGTTTGGTAGTTGGATTGATTAGTATGATTCCACCATTTTTTGATTTGATGAGTTTCTGAGATGTTTCCAGAATGATTGAAATGAGGTCTTCCAATTGTGAGTTTTCTGAAGAGAGAGCCACTCCGATTTCGTTTAAAATGGCAAGTTGACGGACCCTTCTCCTTTCCTGCTCGCCTGCCTGTGAAAGCGATTCGGTCATGGTTTTAAATGCTTGTCCCAAGATTCCAACTTCATCACTTCCTTTTACCTCAACTTGTTGATTTAAGTTTCCAGAGGTAATTGCGCGAGTCGCTTGGGTGAGGGTTTGTATAGGGTGGGTAATTCTCCTTCCGAATAGAAAGGCTATTCCCATAACCCCAAAGGTTGTCGTTAAGAAAAAGAAAATATATTTGACTCCCCCTGAACTGAAATCCACAGAGGTTGTGGGAAAGATAAATCCTACGGACCATTGGTTTTGGTTATAGCTTGGCAAAGGGACTGGCTGAAAAATGATGTGGTATTCCTTTCCGTTAATTTCAGTTTTTCTTATTCCATCTCCACCCAGAGTCATTTCCTGAAGAACATTTTGAAAGTAATTATCAAAGGCTATTTTTTCTCCCTTTAAAAAAAAATCCTGGGTTTGATTGTGTTGTGTTTGGGAGAGGATTCTTCCTTTGGAATCTGAAATAAAGGCCATGGTTTGGGGTCGGATTCCCCGGTTTAATAAGTCCTTAAAGTAATTAATTTTGATTTCAAAATAGGTAATGCCGACTTTTTCTCCGTTGGATAAAATAATTGGAGTCACTGTTGGAACCACCCATTCTTGAATTTCATCAGAAAAGTAAGGGGTTCCCTGATATACCTCCCCTTTTTTTAAATCAAATCCTGGTTTGGAAAACGGTTTAAAAATTTTATTCGATGAAAGATCCTGGGTAGGGGTTGTTTGATTTTGAAGATTCCGGCAAATTTTACTTCCTTTTTTATCAACCAAACAAACATCTCCGATGGTTTCCGGATTAAGTGAGGCAAAATAAAGAAGGGCCTGTCCGGTTTCTGAAACCCAACGGTCTTTGTTGATTGGGTCCGTAAAATAGCGTTCAAAAACGAAATTCTCAGCAGAGATTAAAATATTATTTTTAGCATTTTTAAACGTTTCAAGGATTTCGAAACTGATGTAGTCAAGCTGTTTTTGGGAAAGGTCCAATTGGTCTTCCATATTTGCTTTATTTGCAACACCGTAGGCATATAGTGTTCCTAACCCCATGGGGATTACCCCCACTAAAAATAGGATGAGAATCAATTTTGTTTGAAGGCTTGTTAGAATTTTTCTTTTGATATTCATTTAGAAGGTTATGGGGTTTCTGAAATGGTTATAAAAAAGAAATATTAGGCACCACTTGCTTTTAAGCAAACTACTTTCGCTTCCATATTTTCCTGTTTCGTTTATGTTTTTGACCCGAGATCGGCGGACCGTTAAAAGACATCTTCTAAATCTTTTTGAAATATTTTCGAAAAAAAACGGGTGAAAAATTAAAAGGGAGAGACCTTTTTTTAAAAAATAATGAAAATGGGACAATTGGATAGTCTTTGGAAAAGATAATAAAAAAAGGAAATTCTTTAGCCCAGATTGAGGCTTTTTTATTGAAAAGGGTTTAGGTTTTCTGCTTTTTGAGGCATTTGATCCGGAAGGGTGGTTCCTTTTTAGGACAGATAATTTTTTTTGGGGATGCTTTAAGATTAAATAAAAGAATGAAAGGAAGGGGGAGAAAATCGTTGATGGAACCCGGGGGTTAAACAACCCGCTGAGATAAGACTCCTTGGCCTTGGTTGGGCAAAACATTTGCATGGTTTTTTAATCGAACCCCGAAAATTCCGAGGTAAAAATGAAATTAATCTATAATTATTTATGGCTTAACTCCTTTCAAGTATAGCGGTGTTCCAAAATCTGTCAAACGTCCTTTAAACGGCTTTTTTCACTTTTCCCGAACGGATACACCGGGTACATATCTTAAGGTGTTGTGTGGCGTTTTTAACCAACACTTTGACTTTCCGTAAATTGGGGTAGAAAGCCCGCTTTGTTTTGTTATTGGCGTGACTCACATTATTTCCTATGGACCTGTTTTTCCCGCAAATCTCACATATTTTTGCCATGCTTTTCTCCTTTTCCCAAATCGGATAAATCTTGAACCAAAAAAAGAGGTATGTTAACATACCCTTCGCTTCAGTTGCAAGAGGTTTGGGAAATTACCAAAAGGATTTCAGGTGGATGGACGGTTTAAAAAATAGGGCTGCTTTAAAACAAATTCTTTTTAGATTAGGGCGATGTAAGGCAATGATTGTTTTATTGCCTTTTCCTTAATTCATTTTGGTGAGTGAAAGGAGTGATTCAAACCCTCGATTCCCCGGTTCAATATATAAAGGGCATTGGCCCTCATAAGGCCCAACAATTTGAGAAACTGGGCATTAAAACCATTGAAGATCTAATTTATTATCTGCCTTGGCGGTATGAGGATCGGTCTCAACTTAACCAATTGAAAGACCTGAGGCCGGGATTAGAGCAGACCGTGTTGGGGTGGGTAAAATATTCAGGAACAAGAGTTACCCCTCGAAAGCGTTTCTCCCTGTTTGAACTGATCATTGAGGATTCCACGGGGTTTTTAAAAGCCATTTGGTTTAACCAACCTTTTCTAAAAGAAATTTTCAAAAAAGACAAGAGGGTGGTTTTAAGCGGTCCCGTTACTTTTGACCGTTATGACCGGGGGCGGCTTTTAATGGAAAATCCTCGATATGAGTTTCTGGAAGAAGATACCGAGGAACTCATTCACACGGGCAGGATTGTTCCAATCTACCATGAAACCTTCAAACTGACCTCTCGCCAAATCCGTGTATTAATTCGTTGCGCCCTTCATTCTTATGGGGATCAAATCAATGAAATATTACCTGTGTCTCTTCGGGAAAAAAATCAACTGGTTCCCCTATTAAAAGCAATCGAGCTGGTTCACTTTCCGGAAAAAGGAATGGATATAGAAGCGCTCAATCATGGGAAGAGTAATGCCCACCAAAGGCTTATTTTTGATGAGTTGTTTTTATTAGAGTTGGGTTTGGCCATACGGAGGAAAGTCCACAGGAAAGGATTAAAAGAAAAACCGCTTCAAACTTCTGGCGCTTTGGTTCAAAAGTTAATTCAGGCCCTCCCCTTTACCCTCACACAGGCCCAGCAACGGGTTATCCATGAAATTCATAAGGACATGTCCAGTATTTATCCTATGAATCGTCTCATCCAAGGAGATGTGGGGTGCGGTAAAACCATTGTAGCCATTGTTGCCTTAATGATGGCAGTAGAAAATGGGTCACAAGGGGTTTTAATGGCACCTACCGAAATTTTAGCGGAACAACATTTTTTAACTCTGAGGACTCATTTTGATCATGTGGGAATTAAAATTGAATTTTTAACCAGTCGGGTCAAGAAAAAGGAACGTGGGGAAATATTAAAATCGATCCGATCAGGAAAAGCCCAGGTGGTGATAGGAACCCATTCCCTGATTCAGGAAGATGTCTCCTTCTCAAAATTAAGTTTGGCAATAATTGATGAACAACATAAATTTGGGGTTATGCAAAGGGCACTTCTTAGGAGAAAAGGCTACCATCCGGATATTTTAATAATGACGGCCACCCCGATTCCCCGGACCCTGGCCCTAAGTGTTTATGGGGATTTGGATATCTCCATTATTGACCAACTCCCTCCCGGTCGAAGTCCCATCCAAACCAAGATTGTCTATGAATCACAAAGGTCCCGTGTCTACCAAACCATCCATCATGAGTTGGAAAAGGGAAGACAAGCCTATGTTGTTGTTCCGCTCATTGAAGAATCCGAAAAAATAGACCTAAAAGCAGCGGTAAGCATGGCAAAGACGTTACAAGAAGATGTTTTTCCCCAGAGGGTGGTGGGACTCCTGCATGGCAGAATGCCACCGGAGGAGCGGGGGGCGGTGATGAAAAGTTTTAAAGAGAGGAAGATTAACCTTTTGGTTACCACAACCGTCATTGAGGTTGGAATCGATGTTTCCAATGCATCGGTGATGCTGATTGATCATGCCGAACGATTTGGCCTTTCCCAATTGCATCAATTACGGGGGCGTATTGGCCGGGGACCCCATCCGTCCATTTGTCTTTTGTTGGCGCATTATCCTTTATCCGAGGATGCAAAAATGAGGCTATCCGCAATGGCCAAGTTCCAGGATGGGTTTTCAATTGCGGAAGAAGATCTTTCCATCCGGGGTCCGGGCGATTTTCTTGGAACCCGCCAATCTGGCATTCCCGAACTAAGGTTGGCTTCCATCATTCGGGATGTCAAAATTTTGGAAAAAACCCGAGAGGAGGCTTTTCATTTATTGGAGAAGGATCCGGACTT
Source organism: Nitrospiria bacterium (assembly GCA_036397255.1). NCBI lineage: Bacteria > Pseudomonadati > Nitrospirota > Nitrospiria > Nitrospiria bacterium. The sequence goes on along the minus strand of DASWJH010000016.1, from coordinate 15,945 downwards.
AAGTTTTCCTTATCATCAGGGTCTCCGTAAACAACTAGAAAAAAGGTGGCAAGACAAGTTGGAATTAATGAATATGGGATAATCCATATTTCAGGTTCGTTAAGGGTGAGGTTTTATGGTTTTTTTAACAGGAGGGGTCGATGAAATTGGATTTTAACCGGATTCAAAAGGACCTTCAAAAAGGAATAAAAACGCTTCTTCAAACCTCAGGTGAATGGAGTAGGAATGTAGCTCATCAATCAAGCCATTTTGGGTTTCGCCTCCGCATGAACCAGATTGAGAATCAGTTGGAAGACTGTTTTCAGGAAATTGGAAAAAGAGTGCACCATTTAAAGGTTTCTGAAGGGGAAGGGGATTTTTCAAAAGATCCTGAAGTGAACCGTTTTGTTCAGGAAGCCAGTGACCTGGTCAATGAAAGAGATAGGCTCAACCATGAGAAGTTTGAAAAGGAGAAAGAATCGTCTGGGGGGTGAGGGAGATGGTAAATGGGATGATCAAATAGTGATCAACCGAAGATTTTTTTTTCTTGAAACCCTAACATCTTCTTTGGAAAAGCAAAGGTAAAAATGATTTCGGAGATAACCGGTGCTCATTGGGGGAATTGATATCGGATCGAATACCCTCAGATTAATGGTGGGGAGAGTGGAAGCTCAAAAGGTGGAAGCGATCCGTTTTGAAAGAAAGATTACCCGGTTGGGAGAAGGTGTGGCTCAAACCGGGCGATTATCAGAGGATGGAATGAATCGGTCCATTCAAGCGCTGAAAGAATTTTGTGGGGTTCTCCGCGATTTTTCCGTAAAGGAGGTGGCGGTGGTTGGAACCAGTGCGTTGCGATCCTCCAACAATCAAGAATTTTTTCTCAAAAAGGTAGATCAAGAAACCGGATTAAAAATTGAGGTCATTTCCGGGGAGGAAGAGGCGAAGAGAACTTTTGATGGTATAGTGTTTGGGTCGGAAGGAATTGAAGGGGAATTTTGTGTTTTGGACATAGGAGGAGGAAGTACTGAAATTATCATTGGACGCAAAAAAGAAATAGAAAACCTCAAATCACTTTATCTGGGAGTAGTCTCTTTGACCGAGAGATATTTAAAATCTGACCCGATTCAACAAAAGGAGGTCCAAGAACTCAGAGAAGAGATCATTGAATTACTCAAGGAAATTCCCTTTTTATATCAAAGGGAATCTCAATTTGATTTAATTGGAACTGCAGGGACCCTGACCACTCTGGGGGCCATTTGCCAGGGGTTGGGCCAGTTTGATCGAAGGAAGATCCACAACCAACTCATTTCAAAAGTGTTTGTTGAAAATGTATTAACCGACTTGGTCTCTAAAACCTTGACACAGCGCCGAAATATTCCCGGTCTTGAGCCCGGCCGTGAAGACGTGATTGTTCCAGGGGTTTTAATATTACTCTGTGTCATGGATTTACTTGGGGTTTCAAAGGTCAAAATTAGCGATTACGGTTTGCTTGAGGGAATCATCCTCCACCGTGCGGAACAATTGGGACTTGTGGAATCTTGAGGAATGCTAAGAATGGGAAAAATTGGGATCTAACCCCTTAAGGGTTTTTCTTTGAGGGGGGAAATGCCTTTAAGGTCTGGGATGATACAGGCGGTGAATTTTTTTTAAATGATCTCGGGTCACGTGGGTATAAATTTGGGTGGTTGATATATCGGCATGCCCCAAGAGTTGTTGTACGGATCTTAAATCTGCGCCGTGCTCCAATAAATGACTTGCAAAAGAGTGCCGCAGTGTGTGGGGGGAAATGGGTTTTGTGATTTCCGCTGATTTTGCATAGCGCTTTAATAATTGCCATACATACTGACGGGTCATCGATTGACCCCTCCTGTTAAGGAAAAGGAAGTCCGATTTTTTTTTCATTAAAAGAAGGGGCCTGGCCTCCAGAAGATACGTCTCCACCTTTGTTAGTGCAGGGTGGCTGAGGGGGATGATCCGCTCTTTTAAACCCTTTCCAAATGTGGTGAGGTAACTCATTTCCCATTGGATGTTTTGGAGTTTTAAGGTGACCAGTTCAGTTACCCGGATCCCTGTGGCATATAAAAGTTCTAGCAATGCATTATCCCGGATGCCTTGGGGCCCTTTTTGTTTCTGGATTTCAAGCAAGCGCTCCATTTCCTTGACCGTAAGCACATGGGGAAGTTTGACCCATTTTTTAGGAGAGTTCAAAGGAAGCGTGGGATCTGTTTTTATATTTCCCTCTCCTACCAGGAAACGGTAAAAGGTTCTTAAAGAGGAGAGTTTTCTTGCTTGAGTCGAGGGAGAATTGCCTTTGATCCGAAGTTCCTTTAGAAATGATATAATGTTTTCGGTGTGAATGGTCTTAAATTTGTTTTTTTTTGAGTGTTCAAAAAAACTCGCAAGGTCACGGTCGTAGGCTTCAATGGTGTTCTTGGAAAGCCCTTTTTCAACCAAGAGATAGGTGAGGAATTGTTCTATTTGTGAGTTCATATTTTGGGTTTTTATGGTGAGAGGGTTTTCTCTTCTCCAAAACACCCTGTTTATTTAAAATAGTTCAAAATGAAAGTTATATCAAGGAAACTAGCCTTATTTTTTTCCTTGATATGGATCCCCGGAAAAAAAATGAAATTCCTGTTCAGAACTAAAACTATTTTTTGGTTTCCTCAAATTTTTCAGGTAGTTTCCAGAGTCCTTTTTATTTCTTTGATGGGCCAGTTTTTTTATTTTTCTTTCCCCTTGGCCCAAACCCCTTTACCCCCGTCCCTATCTCATGATCCGCAATCAGTTGAACTTTTTAATATAGCAAACGGTTATTTTGAAAGCGGGGAAGACACTCTGGCTATCAATGGTTTTCATGAATTCATTAAGCGGTATCCCCATCATACACTGACCGATCAAGCTTATTTGTTTTTAGGACAAGCCTATTCCCGACAGCTCAACTATCATAAAGCCATCGAAATTTTTTTGAAATCTCTAACCTCTAATTCGAAACCCTCACTGAGGTCCCCCATCCGAAGGGGTTTGATTGATGCGTATTTGGCCGTTGGAAAACATAAAAGGGCCATTCCCTTGCTTGAACTCGAATTGGAGTTAGAAGGAGGTGCCCAAGAAAGATTTGAACTGGAAAATAAACTGTTGGAATCCTATATCGGAACGCGGAATTATTTTAAGGCTATTCAAATTTTATATAATCGGAAAGGGAGTTTAAGTGAACCTGAGGGGCAAGGCCTATTATTGGATCAAATCCGAAATGTTATGGATCACGGGCTGGGGGAAAAAGACCTCCTAAAAATAATAAACCATTTTCCTGGCCAATTTCCCTCAGATATTGCCATGATCAAATTATTGGCCCTTTATGAATTTCACCATGACGAATACAGGGAACAGAAAATTTTAAACCGATTTATTAAAGAATTTCCCGAACACGAATTTATTGAAAGAGCCCTGGTCTTGAAAAGAGAGTTGGAAGAGGTGTTACGTGGCAAAACCTTTTCTGTGGGGGCGTTACTTCCTTTAACGGGCCCATTGGAACCCTATGCCACCTCTATCCTAAACGGTCTTCAATTGGCTCTTTCCTCCGATTCAAGCGAAGGGGAGGGGGATATAGGGCTCTACGTCATTGACACACAGGGCAAGAGCCAAAAAATTCATGAGGGGTTTAGGGAATTAATTGAAAATGTGCATCCCCTGGCAATTGTGGGTCCCCTCCTGAGCAAAGAAGTTCAGGAAATTATTTCAAAAGCTGAACGGTTCCAGATTCCCATTATAACCCCCACAGCTACCCGGAGCGATTTGACTCAAATGAGCCCTTTTTTATTTAGGAATGCACTGACCAACCCGATGCAAGCACATGATTTAGCCGAGTACGCCCTTAACAAATTAGGGTTAAAAAATTTTGTTATTCTATACCCACGGGGAAGGTACGGAACGGATTTGGCCCGTTTATTTGCCAAAGAAGTTGTGGAAAATGGGGGTGAATTGATTTTTATGGAGTCTTTTGATCCGGAAGAAAATGATCATAAACCGGTGTTGAGAAAACTGAAAGCGGCCGATTTAAAACGATATGGGGTGCAAGGGGAGGTCGTGATCCCTTTTCTTCCTGGCGATGAGAATGAAGAAAAGGGAGGGGTAGAAAAGGAAAGAAAAATCGAAATGGTTTATGTTCCCGGATTCGATGCCATTTTTTTACCCGGAACCGCCCCCCAAGTGGGACTCATGGCACCCCAATTGGCTTTTCATAATTTTTTAGGTGTGACCTTATTAGGAACCAATGGGTGGAATTCGGAAGAATTGGTAAAGGTAGGGGGAGAATATATTGAAGGGTCCATATTTATCGACACTTTTTTTATTAATTATTCAGATCCCCGGACAGGGGATTTTGTGAACCGCTATCGCAGCCGTTTTCAGGAGGATCCGGATGTATTTGCGGCGCTGGCCTTCGATTGTGGGCGAATGATTCTTCAAGCCATTCAAAATGGGGCCGATTCTGGGAGCAGCCTTCGTTATGCTTTAGAAAAGATGCAGGATTTTCCAGGGGTGACTGGGTTGACAACAGCGGGCCCAGATGGAGAAATGAAAAAGAAACTTGTTTTTCTTACCGTAACCAATGGTAAAATAACCCAAATACAGTAAAAAAGGGATCCCGCTATGGCGTTATTTAAAAAAGTTTTGGTGGCGAATCGGGGAGAGATTGCTCTTCGGGTTATTCGGGCGTGTAAAGAGTTGAGGATTCCCACTGTGGCCATTCACTCCGAGGCGGATACCACTGCCCTCTATGTAAAAAAGGCCGATGAAGCCTGCCTCGTAGGACCGGGTCCTGTGGCGGGGTACCTCAATATTTTTCGTATTATAGATCTGGCAAAACAAAAAGGGGTGGATGCCATTCACCCCGGTTATGGCTTTTTGGCCGAAAACCCCGAGTTTGCGGATGCCTGTAAGGCCAACGGAATTACATTTATTGGACCTTCTGGGAATGCTATCCGAACCATGGGCAACAAAGTACTGGCCAGACAGGCTATGAAAAAAGCGGGGATTTCAGTGGTTCCTGGCATTTGGGAAAATTTATCCTCCTCCAAAGAGGCTTTAACCATTGCCCGTGAGTTTGGCTACCCGGTTATTTTAAAAGCCGCTGCCGGGGGGGGAGGCCGTGGCCTTCGAATTTGTCGGGATGACCAGGAATTGACGCGGAATTTCACCTTGGCAAAATCTGAGGCCAAGGGGGCTTTTGGAAATGATGATCTTTATATGGAAAAGTATATCGAATCACCTCACCATATCGAATTCCAAATTCTCGCGGACCATTTCGGATCGGTTATCCATCTGGGGGAAAGGGATTGCTCCATTCAGAGACGACATCAAAAACTGATCGAAATTGCTCCTTCCCTCTTTTTGGATGAAGCCCTCCGCAATGAAATGGGGGAAGTGGCTGTGAAATCTGCCCAAGCCGTTGGGTATTCTAATGTCGGGACTGTGGAGTTTTTGGTGGACCAAAATAAAAACTACTATTTTTTGGAAATGAATACCCGGATTCAAGTAGAGCATACGGTCACCGAGGAGGTGACTGGAATCGATATTGTCAAAGAGATGATTCGAATATCTGCGGGAGAACCGATGACGGTAACCCAAAGGGATGTTACCCTTCGGGGTTATGCCATTGAATGCCGGATCAATGCAGAGGACCCCATGAGGGATTTTATGCCCACACCGGGAAAAATTACAGCCTATTATTCACCGGGGGGATTTGGGGTACGAATCGATGGAAATGTTTACTCCGGGTATGAGGTGCCTCCCTATTACGATTCGCTATTGGCCAAGCTAACGGTTCGAGGAAGAACCTGGGAGGCGGTTTTAGAGCGGATGGACCGGGCACTGGAAGAATTTATCATCCGTGGGGTAAAAACAACCATTCCCTTTTATCAACGCATTATGCAGGATGAGAATTTTCGAAAAGGAATATTTGACACCCATTATATTGATGACCGCCTCGAAAAATTAGTTTATACTGTAAACAAAGACCCTGTGGGCCTTGTATTGGCCGTCTCTGCCGCGATTGTGGATCAATTTAGACAGGAATTGTTTCCTAATGAGCAAACAGAAAAACAAACCCGTTAAAATTACGGATGTTACGCTGAGGGATGCCCACCAATCCCTTTTGGCCACCCGCCTTCGTACCGAGGATATGGTACCCATCGCGGAAAAAATAGATCAGGTCGGTTATTGGTCTTTGGAAATGTGGGGTGGGGCAACCTTTGATACGATGATCCGGTATTTAGGGGAAGACCCGTGGGAAAGAATCCGGGTTCTTCGAAAGGCCATGCCGAGAACCCCTTTTCAGATGCTTCTTCGGGGGCAAAATATTGTCGGTTATCGAAATTATGCTGATGATGTTGTAGAAAAATTTATTGAACGGGCCATTTCCAACGGGATTTCGATCATTCGGATTTTTGACGCGTTAAATGATTTTCGAAACCTCAAAACAGCCATTAAAGCAACCCTCAAAAACGGGGGAAAAGTAGAAGGGACTCTTTGTTATACCGTCAGTCCCGTTCACAATCATCAACACTTTGTGGATTTGGCCAAGCGACTAGAGGATATGGGCTCAGACACGTTGTGCATTAAAGACATGGCCGGGCTTTTATCCCCGTTTGCAGCCTATGATTTAATTTCAAAGATTAAAAAAGCCGTTGAAATTCCGATCCACCTCCATAGCCATGACACCAGCGGTATGGCTGTGGCCACAACCTTGAAGGCGATTGAAGCAGGCGTAGATATTATTGATACCGCTTCTTCTCCTTTGGCATCGGGAACCTCCCATCCTGCAGTAGAAGTGCTCAGCAATATTTTAAAAGAAAGTAAAAATGATCCGCAATTAAATTTTGGTTTGTTGGCGGAGGTTGCCGATTATTTTACAAAGGTTCGGAAAAAATATAAGCCTTTTGAAAGCGAGTATACCGGTATCGATCCAAACGTTTTGTTTTATCAAATTCCGGGAGGAATGACCTCCAATTTGGCCACTCAATTAAAAGATCAAAACGCGCTTCACCGAATGAAAGAGGTGTTAGAGGAGGTCCCCAGGGTAAGAAAAGATTTTGGTTACCCCCCGTTGGTTACCCCCACCAGCCAGATCGTGGGAACCCAGGCCACTTTGAACGTGTTAACCGGTGAGCGGTATAAAGTCATTACCAGCGAAACCAAAAGTTACCTGAAAGGGCTTTATGGAAAGCCTTTGGCTCCGATTGATAAAGAGGTTCGAAAGAAGGCCATTGGAAATGAAGAATGGGTAGAGGTTCGTCCCGCTGATCTTATTCCCCCGGAATTGGAAAAAATGAAAGCGGAGGTTAAGGATAAAGCCAAAAATATTGAAGATGTTTTAACCTATTGTCTGTTTCCTAAAGTTGCACTGGAATTCTTTGAGAAACGTAAAAAAGGAGAGTTGGGAAAAGATTTTTTAAATGAACTCAAAAATCATATCAAAAAAGATGCGGGTCCCATACATTTGGCTCCCAGTGAATTTAATATTAAAGTTCATGGAGAATCCTACCATATTAAAATTGGTGGAATGGGCCATCCCGGAGAAGGAGGTTATCCCTATTTTATATATGTGGATGATCAATTGGAAGAAGTGTTTGTAGAATCCCTGGTCGAAGTGGTTCCCAGTGAGGTGGGAAGGATTGATCGGAAAGCGGGAGGACATTCCGCCCGTCCTAAGGCCACGGAAGATGGTGATGTGACCACGGCCATGCCTGGCACGGTGGTTTCGGTGAAGATTCGGGTTGGGGATATGGTAAAGGCCGGTGATACCGTTTTAACCGTCGAGGCGATGAAAATGGAAAATGAAATTCATACTCCCATTAACGGAGAAGTCAAACAAATTTACGTCACCGAAGGTGATAAAGTCAATCCCGATGAGGTGTTGGTGGTGGTGCGGGGGTGAATGACCTGCCTGAAATTATTCGGCAAATTAGTATTATTTCTATTCCTGTTTTACTGGCCATTACACTGCATGAAGCGGCCCATGGGTTTGTGGCCAATAAACTGGGTGATCCCACAGCGAAGCACCTCGGGCGTCTTACCTTAAATCCCATTGCACACATTGATATCTTCGGAACCATTCTAATTCCCATTTTTTTATTTATCAGCACCGGCTTTGTCATTGGATATGCCAAACCGGTCCCGGTCAATTTTGCTAATCTAAGGCACCCCAAGCGGGATATGGTTTATGTGGCAGGTGCGGGTCCTGGAGTGAATCTTCTTCTGGCATTGGCATGCGGAATTCTTTTTCGGGTTATCCTTTATTTTTTTCCCGCACACACCCTCTCTTCCTCAAGTCAATTTGGGAATGGGTTAACTGCTTCTATTTTGGTTCCCCTATTACTCATGTTGATTGCCGGGGTTAAGTGGAATGTCCTGTTAGCACTTTTTAATATGATTCCAATTCCTCCGTTAGATGGGGGAAGGGTCATGGTGGGTTTGCTTCCCGATGCCCAATCCCGGTTTTTAAGCCAGTTGGAACCATTTGGTTTTTTGATCGTAATGTTTCTGGTTTTCATGAATCCTTTTGGAATTATGTCCCATATTTTCCATCCCCTTCTTCAAGGCATAACAACGGGGATATTAGGGGTTCGAATATAGAAGTCCATCTGTGTCAGAAATCGGGGCGGTTTTGATGAAAAGGAAAAAAAGGGTGCTCAGTGGAATGCAACCAAGTGGAAAACTTCATTTGGGGAATTTTGTAGGGGCATTGTCAAATTGGAAAGAACTCCAAGAAACTTATGATGCCTACTTTTTTATTGCCGATTGGCATGCGGTTTCGACCAATTACAAAGAAACAGGGCAGATTAGAGAACTATCCAAACAAATGCTCATCGATTGGTTGAGCGTGGGTTTGGATCCTGAAAAATCTACAATTTTTCTTCAATCTAAGGTTCCCGATCACGCGGTTCTTCATCTGCTTCTCTCAATGATTGTTCCGCTTCCTTGGCTGGAACGAAATCCGACCTATAAGGAACAACAGCAACAGTTGGTGCATCGGGATTTGTCTACCTACGGTTTTTTAGGGTACCCTGTTCTTCAGGCTTCTGATATTTTAATTTACCGAGCGGATTATGTTCCGGTGGGAATAGATCAACTTCCCCATTTGGAATTAACTCGGGAAATTGCGAGACGATTCAATGATATTTATAAACCGGTTTTTCTTGAACCGGAGGCCTTACTCACAAAAACGCCGAAAATGTTAGGGACCGATGGTCGGAAAATGAGCAAAAGTTATAATAACGCTATTTATTTGTCCGATTCCGAGAAAGTTCTTCGGGAAAAATTAAAAACTATGGTGACCGATCCCCAGCGTGTTCGCCGAACAGATCCCGGGAATCCCGAGGTGTGTCCTGTTTTTTCCTTTCACCAAACCTATTCAACTTTGGAAGAGATCAAAGAGGTTGACCAAGGCTGCAGGACTGCGGGAATTGGATGTATAGACTGCAAAAAAATTGTTGCAGACCATTTGGCGGAAGAATTGGCTCCTGTGTGGGAATCCCGTAAAAAATGGGAAAAAGATGATAAACAACTGAAGGAAATCCTTAATGAGGGTTCCCTCTTTGCATCTCAAAAAGCCAGTGAAACCATGAAAGAAGTGAAAGGGGCAATGGAACTTTAAATTTTATTACACAATATTTAGTGGGTTTTTCCCGAAAACATACTATCTGTTGATTATCTGCTTGACAAACCCACCCTGTTTTAGTAACGTGATCCCGCCTTAGCAACCATTTTGTAAAATACCAAAAAGAAAGGGAAATGGAGGAAATATCTACCGCACCCTATGAAGTGAGGCTAGAAGTTTTTGAAGGGCCTCTAGATCTTCTTCTGCATCTCATTAAGAAAAGTGAGATTAATATCTATGATATTCCTATCGCCTTGATAACCCACCAGTATTTGGAATACCTTTCCCTGTTGAAATCCCTTAATTTGGCCATTGCAGGGGAGTTTTTGGTCATGGCGGCAACGCTTATTCACATCAAATCCAAAACCCTCTTACCCCCGATGGAATTTGAAGAAGAGGAAGAAGAAACAGATCCCAGGACCGAGTTGGTTCGCCGATTGGTTGAATATAAACAGTTTAAAGAGGCTGCGGACCAATTGTGGGAGAGAGAGAAAATTTGGCAGAATGTGTTCTGGAAGGAACCCACACCCGTTGCTTCTGAACCGGAAGCGTTTCCCCCATTGGAGGTCAATCTCTTTGACCTGCTGGATGCCTTCAAAGAAATATTAGAGCGGGCACCTGAAAACCATTCCATGGCCATCACCATGGAGGAGTTATCGGTTAAAGATAAAATGAATTTAATTCTGGAGGAAATTGAAAAAGAAAATTCAATTGCCTTTAGAATGTTGTTCCAAAAGGACCACACCCGTATGGAAATTGTTGTAACCTTTCTTGCCCTTTTGGAGCTGGTTCGTCTAGGGTTGATTAAAGCGATGCAAGTGGAATCTTTCGGGCCGATTCGTTTATTTCAAGGGGAGGGACATAAAAATGGAGGATAGGGAACTGTTGCCCATTGTTGAATCTCTTTTGTTTATGAGCGGTGAACCGGTTCCCCTAGATCGGCTTCATGGAATTCTGGAGGGAATTGACAAAGGCAGAATTTTAAATACCCTTTCCACCTTACGAGACCAATACGATCAAAATGGGCATGGACTCCAATTGGTGGAAGTTGCCGGAGGCTACCATTTAGTCACCCGTCCTGAATGTTCCCCATGGATCAAACGGCTTGAAAAGGTGAAATCGGGTTTACGTTTATCCAAACCAGCGCTTGAAACCCTTGCCATAATTGCTTATAAGCAGCCCGTGATCCGTGCGGAAATTGAACAGATCCGGGGGGTGGATTCTATGGGGGTCATCAAAACGTTGTTGGAGCGTCACCTCATTAAAATCAATGGGAGACGGGATGCGGTGGGTCGGCCCATTGTTTACGGAACCACTAAAGATTTTCTCATGAATTTTGGGCTAAAGAGCCTTTCGGAATTGCCCACCCTACGTGATTTTCAAGAAATTGCCAAATCTGAAGGAGAGGGGGATGATGAGAACGATTCCAAAATTGAAAACGGAAACGGAATTTCCCCTTCTTTAGAGACGGTTGATAAAGGAAATGTGGAAGAGGAAGAAGAGGCGGATATCATTTCCGAGGAGTTGAGATTGGAAACTCACGTTCCTTCCTAAATTTCTTTAAGCTTCCCCGAAAACACCCATCTTTTTAAATTTTTTGTATCGTTCCTCAAGAAGAAGGTCGATCGGGATAGATCCCAATGTATTGAGGTGGCTCTCAAGGGCCTGGGATAGGGATTGAGCCGCCTGTCCCATATTCCGATGGGCTCCCCCGGCGGGTTCCATCACAATATTGTCAATCACTCCCAATTCCCTGAGATCTTTTGCCGTAATCCTGAGAGACTCTGCAGCGCTTTCCGCTTTTCCGCTATCTTTCCAAAGGATTGCTGCACAGCCCTCAGGAGAGATAACGGAATAAACGGAATGTTCAAGCATTAAAATACGATCGGAAACAGCCAAGGCCAATGCCCCTCCGCTTCCTCCTTCTCCAATGACAACGGAAATAATGGGAACGCGTAATCGGGACATGACCATTAAATTGCGTGCGATGGCCTCTGAGACGCCTCTGGATTCCGCTTCTAGGCCAGGGTATGCCCCGGGGGTATCAATGAAGGTGATGACCGGTTTTTCAAACTTTTCAGCCAATCTCATTAACCTCAAAGCTTTTCGATATCCCTCGGGATGGGGCATCCCAAAGTTTCGTTGAACCTTTTCTTTCATAGTACGGCCCTTGGCGTGGCCCATAATCATAACATGGCGTTCTGCAAATGTGGCCAGTCCTCCCACCAGAGCCTGGTCGTCCGCATAAAGACGGTCTCCGTGCAATTCTATAAAATCTTTGAAAAGCAGGGGAATGTAGTCGGAGAGGTGAGGGCGTTTAGGATGACGTGAAATCTGGTTTTTCTGCCAGGGGGTCAGTTTTACATAGATTTCTTTTTGAACCTCCCGGGCTTTCGCTTCTAGTTTTTTGATCTCCTCCACAAGTGTTGCGGGGCTTTTCCCTGAATAGCTTCTGAGCTTTTGAATTTTTTCCTCGATTTCCATTATCGGTTTTTCAAAATCAAGATATTCAGACATAGCGTTTTCCTATTTTATTAAAACGGTTCCTTTCCCAAAGGAACCTTCGATCTCTGAAATAAATAGGGGAGTAGGGGTTACCCTTAAATCCGAAGGAATAGCAATGACCGATTCCCCTTGATGGGTGGAGGAGAATTTGAGAAAAACATCACAACCACCCCGGTATTTAGAGAGAATATTCTTTAAATTTTGAAGATCCTGACTTTGGGTTTGATCGGCATTGATTTGAATCTCGACCTTTGAGGCCAAACGGGTTTTAATTTTATTCAAAGAGTCCAGTTTCGTTGCCTTTAACCGTAATCCTTTTTCACCATTGTCTAAATTACCAACCACCAAAAGTGGGGCATCGGTGGTTAACACATCAGAGCAGGTCTTATAGAGGTCAGGAAAAACGATCACCTCAAGGCTCCCGGTCAGATCTTCTAGCCTCACATAGGCCATTTTATCACCTTTTTTGGTGGTTGCAATCTTTCGGTGAATCAATATCCCTACCAGCCGGACCTCGGATCCATCGCGGAGATCGCCAAGTTGTTCCATTGCATGGGACGCGAGACGTTTAATTTCATCTTTCCGTTCTGCAAGGGGATGGCCGGTTATGTAAAAACCCAAAATCTCTTTTTCATAGCGTAATAACGTTGCATCATCCCATTCTTCGAGTTGAGATCCTTGAGCATTGGAGAAATCCCGGGGGGGAAGGGGGCTGGGGCCTCCAAAAATTGACATTTGTCCCCGTTCCTTTTCTTCCTGAAATTTTCCTCCCTCTTCGATGGTTTTCTCCATGATTTCCATCAGGTGGGCCCGCTTTCCCCCAGTGGAATCAAAAGCACCGCATTTAATCAAACCTTCAATAACCCTTTTGTTCACCCGTCTTAAATCTACCTGTCTACAGAAATGAGAAAGGCTGACAAACCCACCATCCTGGTCTCGGACGCTGAGAATCGAGTCAATGGCCGCCGTTCCTACATTTTTGACCGCGGCGAGGCCGAAACGGATTTCTTTTTTAGTGACGGTAAAATCCCGCTGGCTTTCATTGACATCCGGGGGGAGGATTCGAATTCCCATGGCGCGGCATTCGTTAATATTTTTGACCACTTTATCGGAATTTCCCATGTCGCAGGTTAAAAGGGCCGCCATAAACTCCATGGGGTAATGGGCTTTTAGGAAAGCGGTATGATAAGAGATCATGGCATAGGCGGCACTGTGGGATTTATTAAACCCGTACCCCGCGAAATAGGCCATGAGATCGAAGATTTTCTCGGCTTTTTTCGGTTTCAACCCCTTGGATTTTGCCCCCATTAAAAATTGGGTTTTCATTTTTTCCATCTCTTCGGGTTTTTTCTTTCCCATGGCCCGTCGAAGAAGATCTGCTTCACCCAAGGAGAAACCCGCAAGGAGATTGGCGATTTTCATTACCTGTTCTTGATAAACAATAACCCCGTAGGTTTCTTTTAAGATTTCCTCCAACTGAGGGACTTCATACTGAATTTTTGTTTTCCCCCGTTTTCGCTTGATGAAATCATCGATCATTCCACTGCCGATCGGGCCGGGGCGGTACAAAGCAATAATGGCAATGATATCTTCGAAAGATTCAGGCTTCATTTTAACCAAGATATCCCGCATTCCCGAGCTTTCCAATTGAAACACTCCTGTTGTTTCCCCTTTACCCAAGAGGGAAAAGGTCTTTTTGTCTTTCATGGGAATAGATGAGAGCTGAAGAGAGGTTTCCCCTTCCGCTTTTCTTTTATGGTTCACCAGGCGAAGGGTGTGATCGATGACAGTCAGTGTTTTCAGACCCAAAAAGTCAAATTTGATCAGCCCGATTTTTTCCACATCACCCATGGCATACTGGGTGACCACTTCGTTATTGGTTCCACGGTATAAAGGAACGTGCTCGGTAAGGGGCTCCTTGGAAATCACAATTCCTGCGGCATGGGTAGAGGCATGGCGGGTGGTTCCTTCCAGTGCCCTGGCCAAATCTAAAAGTTCCTGGAATTTCGGGTCCGTTTTGGCCACTTCTTTAATTCGGGGTTCATCGACCAATGCCTGTTCTAGTGTAATGTTAAGGGTATTGGGAATAAGCTTTGCGAAGCGGTCTACCTCTGCATAGGGGATTTCAAGGACCCTACCCACATCCCGGACCGACGCCTTTGCGGCCATGGTTCCAAAGGTGATGATTTGAGCTACGTGGTCTGCCCCGAATTTATCGATGACATAATCAATGACCTGATCCCGTTTTTCCATGCAGAAGTCCATATCGATATCGGGGAGGGAGATACGTTCCGGATTGAGAAACCGTTCAAAGATGAGACCGTAACGGAGAGGGTCGATATCGGTGATTTGAAGTGTATAGGCCACAAGGCTTCCCGCGGCTGATCCCCGGCCGGGTCCTACCGGGATTTTGTTTTCTTTGGCATAATGAATGATGTCCCAAACAATTAAAAAGTATCCCGCATACCCCATGGAATTGATCATGGAGATTTCATCATTTAGTCGTTGTTCATAAAGGTTTAAGTCAAGTTTTTGCTCCCCTGAATTTTCCTTGACCCGGTTTTGAAGTCCTTCCTTTGCGAGTTTTTCAAGGAGGGCTTCGCGGGTTGTCTCCTTGGGGACGTGATAATGGGGAAGGTGAGAGGTGTTGAGATCCAGGTCCAGGTTACACCGTTCGGCAATCCGTTTTGTATTTAAAAGAGCTTCGGGAACCTCGCAGAAATCGGCCCACATCTCTTGTGGTGATTTGAAATAGAGTTGGTCGGTTTCAAACCGCATCCGGTTTGTATCATTGATGGTTTTTCCCGTTTGCAGACAAAGCAGAATATCATGGGCCCGGCAATCTTCCTTATGCAAGTAATGGCAGTCGTTGGTGACCACCAAGGGAAGATCCATTTCATTTGAGATTTGAATCAGCTCTTTATTTACCTTTAACTGTTCAGGAAGACGATTTCCTTGAATCTCAAAAAAGAAATTTCCTTTTCCAAGAATCTGCTCATAATCATCGGCCGCTTGTTTCGCTTCCTGTCTATACCCTTTATCAAGGAGGTGGGGGACCTCTCCCCGGAGGCATCCGCTTAAGCCTATCAATCCTTCATGATGTTCCGATAAAAGTTCTTTATCGATTCTGGGTTTGTAATAAAACCCCTCCAAATGGGCCGCGCTGATCAATTTAA
Source organism: Nitrospiria bacterium (assembly GCA_036397255.1). Taxonomy (NCBI): domain Bacteria; kingdom Pseudomonadati; phylum Nitrospirota; class Nitrospiria; species Nitrospiria bacterium. The sequence continues at coordinate 630 of DASWJH010000016.1, read as the reverse complement.
TGAGGTTCTTGTACCCGGTAAGATTGGTGGATAACAGGATTAAATGAAAAGGCGGCTGGTGGGCATCCCGGTCAAATCGGCTTTTGGGTGCGACATAGGCCTCGCAGCCGATAATCGGGTTGATTCCTGCCTTTTTGGCTTTCTGGTAAAAGTCGATGGCGCCGAAAAGGTTGCCATGATCGGTCATGGCAATGGAAGACATGCCCATTTGGTGGGCCTGATCAATTAAGCGGTCAACCCGGTTGGCTCCGTCCAGCAAACTATATTGTGTATGTAAGTGCAGATGTACAAAATCTTGTTGTGTGGTCATTCCGCTCCCCCTTGATATTGCGGGGTCATTGTAGTTTTTGGGGTCTATTTTGTCAATCAGTTTTCGGTTAGTTTTAATCTTTCTCATGTCAAATTATAAGTAAAGCAATCTACAAAATTCCCCTCCTTTATAAAGAGGGGATAGAGAAGAGAGTTTTCACCTTTTTCCCTGAAATCCTCCTAGACATAATGGTTGACAGTTAAAAAAAAAGACCTGCCCCTTGTCAACATGGGTTATATTGGGAGAGTTGTTGCACCCAATACAGGGCCAAAAACAAGGAGGGCAGGTCATGAAAGATTCTATCACGATCGTTGGTTTGG